>NZ_JBALOW010000156.1:960-1113 GCF_036965085.1 Bacillus sp. JJ1532 | reverse complement strand
GTTAATTTGTATTTCATGTCAGACATTATAAGGGAAAAATCACAAAGGATAGGTGATCAGTAGAAAATACTCTCAATCTATCCTTTTTTGTACTACAAATGACCTCAATTACCACAATATTGTGGTATGCTTTCTTCAACTAAAGCACCCGTT
>NZ_JBALOW010000156.1:0-698 GCF_036965085.1 Bacillus sp. JJ1532 | reverse complement strand
CTATCTTTTCGTGAGGTAAATGAGCTAAATCAGCTTTATGATTTGAAAACTCTAAAACTGTTTTTTCATCAAGACCACTAATTAAACCAAAAGTGTTAGGTGTTATTTTATAATCCTCAAGAATGATTTTTAAATTATCACTTGGGTCTCCACTTTTTATATCCATTTTATTAAATCCTCCCGAAAATATATGTGTTTATACGTCACTACTTCTATACCAACTGTTTAAATTCCTCTTGAAGTAACCTGCCTCGTTTGTTGAACAAGAAAAAGAGATGCCGCTACTACCTTCATTCTTAAACTCTTGTCCACATTACTTTAAGTAAAACTATTCACAAATCATCATTTACTTCTTAAATCAAAACTTTCGCCTGTATCGTTCCATTCTACTTTTATCACTAACTCATCTTCTGCACTCGTAGAAGGACTATTAACACTTAATGATTTGTTGTAATATACACCTTCTTTATTTAATGTAGCATCATTCGCACCGAAATCTAATACTCCGTTATTCTTTGATTCCACATAATAACGAAAAGTGTCAATTCCCTCTAAGTTATTTCCTTTGTTATTAAGCTGAATTTGATATGTTTCTTCTCCATTAGTTTGATGAACGGTTACTTCAGCTAACCAATTTTCACCTTCGCCAACAAACGTTAAGTCGTTCTTATTCGTTTGGCACGCAGATAATAGAGATA
>NZ_JBALOW010000155.1:328-1613 GCF_036965085.1 Bacillus sp. JJ1532 | reverse complement strand
CTTTTATATGGTACGGCTAAGATATTAGGGGATGTAAATGCAGTTAAAAAGGGGAAAGTTGGAAAGAGGATTGTTAGACGAGTTGCAGGAAAATCAACAAGTAAGTTACTGAGAAAATTATTTAAATAAAAAATAACCAACAATCGGAAATGTTTAAGTAATTTCTTCGATTGTTGGTTACATTTTTTTACTTTTCACATGCAATTTTATCCTTGTCTCGATCTAACTTTGTATTTGCTTGATACAATTCCTTTGAAACGTGTGGCTTATACTTTGTCTTTCCACCTTTATTTTTCACTGACGATGACTCAGCAACTCCACCCTTGTAATCAGCATTTAATTCTGTGCAATTCTTATACTTCTTTGTTACTGTTTTTGCTTCTGCTGCATAAGAAATACTGAATAACAACCCTAAAGAAAGAATAATTGAAGCAAACTTTTTCATACTAGACACACCTTTCTATTAACATTTGTATCTAGTATAGTAAAATACTGTTAATTATTCAATGAGAAAAGTTGTTTTTCTGACAAAGGATATCCTTCCTATAATCTTAATAAAAAATTAATTTATTTTACATTTACCTACTTGTGGTAAAATAACCCTATATTAACTGTTAATGTTAATAATAATATAGCAAATTACTGCTTAAGAAAAATAGCAGGAGGATAGCAAATATGCAGGAACATTTTTTCTTGGATAACGATGATATTAAAATTAGCAGCACTAGGTTAGTCCTCCATAATAAGACAATTGCAATGAGCTCAGTTTGCTCAGTAGAACTTGATCGAGAAGAATTAAGGACACCATGGATTGGTATGATAATAGCTATAATCGGACTTGTATCAGCGTTCACTTCTAATGATTATTCAATAGGATGGATTGTTACCTCCTTCGGTTTATTACTGGTTGTAATAATGTTATTTAGAAAAAGGAAAGAAGCTGTAATAATTGAATTAACTTCTGGTGAAAAAGAGTATTTAACTAATGAAGAAATTGAAGATTTATCATCAGTGTATAAGGCGATTAATGATGTAATTATATTTAGAGGTTAGGTTATGGTTTTATTAAGTTTTAGTTTTATGAGAAAGCAGGTGACAGTATTTAATGAGTGTACTAAATAAAGAAAAGTTACTAGTCCATTTATGGGAAATGCATATTTATCATCAAAATGAAGCAGATAAATTCGAAAGAGGTAAAGTAGAAAATTCCAGAAAGCATTATCAAACGGTTGCAGATGTGTATTTTAAATTATATCAACAAGTAGGCAATGATGAATTTGATAAT
>NZ_JBALOW010000155.1:0-245 GCF_036965085.1 Bacillus sp. JJ1532 | reverse complement strand
ATCAATTAAATGTTAAGTTTTTATCAATTCAGACGAGATAATGCAATGAAAAAAGGAACTTTTAGAGTTTGTGAAAAAATACTAATCTTTTTTATGGAGGAATGATTTAAATAGAATGGATTACTAAAGCTGTAGATTGGATGTTAAATAGTAAATCGTTCATAGCCATTGTATTTTTTATTATAGGAGCTATTTTCAGACCTTTATTCAGTGAAATAGTTAAAGATTTTTATACCATTATAAAA
>NZ_JBALOW010000154.1:0-1804 GCF_036965085.1 Bacillus sp. JJ1532 | reverse complement strand
CATATCTAAAATCATAGGAATAAAATTAAAAATTTGTTTGAGGAACAGACCGATTATTATTCCAAAAAATACTGCATATATCAAAAAGGAAAAACCTAAGTGCAGATTAACAAGATATTCCATAGCAATAATAAAACAAATATTAATTAATAAAAGAATAATATAATTATTATTCTTCATTTTCCACCTCCAGATGTATCAAAATATTTTAACACATTTTGAAATTAATAGGAGTTTGGAAGTAGAAATTTTGATTGATTTGTTATTTGAAACCAAAAAAACAAAAAGAAGTCCAAATCGAAATGTCTTTTTCTATCTACCAAATATCACTAAACTTCCTAGGTGACTTAGCCTTATGAAATTCACGTACTATTTTATGTAACTCATCATTAGGTTTACCTTTAATGATTTCTGAAATGACCTTCATATCAACATCATGACCTAACTCTTTCATTTTCCATTTTACTTTTTGCATACTCCCAGCAATCGCATATTCTTTAATCACGTGCTGCTCAAAAGTATTAGACTCATATGATTCAGTTAAGTCCACAAAATTCTGTAGTTCAGCGATGCGTTTCTTTGCTAATTGTAAATTCATAATACATCACTCCTAAATAGTTCTTAGTTATAGAGTTCTATAGAAATGGAGTGAAGCCTTTATGTGATTGTGATGAATGTGTGAAATTGTTTCAGTATCATGTGCATTCAAATTGTACACTATTAAATAAAGATTGCTAAATACCCACAATCTCGCGAAAAATTGCATTTATTAAATTAATTGACCTTTTGTGGCTAGAAGACAATTCTTACTTTTTCATTTTAATCTCTCCCTTAAATATATTTTTCACCATTACGAGTTACACTTACCATCAATCCGTACGGATTATTAGCGTTGAACCTGTTAATCGCCTTGCTAACAAATTGCGTTCCTTTATGATGAGTAAACATTTCTGCTTTGTAATTAACCTTATCACGCACGTCCCAACCAACTTCAAGTAACCATGGAGTATATCCTTTAGGTTGATCACTACCCATCACAGAGTCATGATTTGCCAATTTATCATCAAAGTAAATTTCTAATGACCATTCATTAATACTAATCTTCTTAGGTTCATCGACTCGTATTGACTTTACAGTGTTCCCACTTCTCTCATATTGAACAGGGGTATAGGAAGTAAAATAAGCTTCTAATTCAGACTTTAAGTAACCTTCTAATTGTTTTCCAGCATCCTTTAAAATCTTCCTTATTTTAGCTTCATTCATAACAGCTTCCTGTCCATGATTTGTTGCAATCCATTTCTCAATTTCTTTTATTGATTTAAATGTAGGCACTGTAACACCCCTTCCAACTTATCTGTTTTATTATTTTTATCCAAACAAAAAAGCATCCATTAATGGATGCTAAAATATCTCACATCATTTCCCTATACTTTTTATAATCTCTCTTCAATTTTAGAAATTAATACACTCAATTCTTGTATCTTCTCTCTATTTTCTACTTTCTGTATCTCAAACAATTTTTTACTTGTATCTAATTGTTCTTCAATATCTTTTACATATTTATTAAAATAATCATCTTTCTTCCTAAATCCAACGCTTTCCGAGGCACTCAAGGCAATATTGTACTTGGCTTTTAATACGTCTATTTTTAATTCAGCATCAATATTCAATGATTTCAATGTTTCCCGTTGTTCTTTTAGAGAACTTAACCATTCTACTAATCCATCTTTAATATGCTGCTCCATTACTCCCACTCCTCATCAAATATTTTCCATTACACATATGTAATTTGACAAGTAGAGAC
>NZ_JBALOW010000153.1:0-1091 GCF_036965085.1 Bacillus sp. JJ1532 | reverse complement strand
ATTTTTGTATAAATTACAATTTTTATCAAATAAAAAACCTTTAACATACAACCCATTCCTTTGAAACCATCTAAATCCTTCGTTATGGCTTAAATTTACTTTTACCTTCATTTCATTCTCCCTTAAATAATAATCTAAACCTTCTTTAATAAGTGAATATTTCCCATTAACCACCTAAAAGGTAAATAACAACAATCTTAGACTCTAAATTAGTTGTATACATCTTGAAAATTTCTCTAAATAAATAACTTCACCACTTGTTAGGAACTGATGAAGAATTAGGAATAAAAGACCAACATGGTTTTCAATTTCTTTTCTCAAGTTTAAACTCATTGCAAATAAGTTAGCTTCTAAAACGTCAAAAGTTTATTATGGAAAATAGCTACAAATTGGTTTAGGCTTTTTTTTCCTCAATTAATTTTACAAAGATTATAATGAGTATTAGTAAGGGAAGAGTATTAATTGTTTGTGCAATAAAAGATTGGCTTCCTCCTCGCATCATTCTAAAAAGATCTAATGCATAATAAAAAAACCAATATTTTGTAAAAACATTACTTTTAAAGACTCTAATCATACAAGCCAATATAAATGCATATATGATTGCATAAATCCAACTTCCTTGAATTCCGAAAAGCATAAAGCTCTCTCCCAAAACTGATGGAAGCACTATATAATAATTCGAATCGTTAATTGTATAACCAGTTACTTGTTCAGTGAAAATATATGATAAAATGGGGAAATTTATGTTTCCAAAAATATTATTCACAATACCTGTTGGGATAGGAAGAAACAAAACCCACAAAAAGAATAATGCTGCGGATACTTTTGATTGACTATCTAATGCATGCTGATACATTATTGGATAAAAGGTTTCTTCAACAATAATATCTTTTAGCAACGTAGCATAATTCATAACTGACAAATCTATTTCTTCTCCCACTCGTAAATAAGCAAGTATATTCAAAAAGGGGATTCCAGTTAATAAGAAAAATATACTTACTGTAATTAAAGTTTTCTTTTTTATATGTTTTTCAGAGTATAAGAAAGAAAGTAAAAAAATAACCCATAATACTAAATCATTTCTAGGTAAG
>NZ_JBALOW010000152.1:0-4347 GCF_036965085.1 Bacillus sp. JJ1532 | reverse complement strand
TTAGTTTACATAATAAAATTATGATTAACTTTTTTTATTCCTCTTTTACCTATACAATTCTGTTTGATGAAAAATAATAAATTAAAAGTTGTCATTTGTTTAAATCCGTGATATTATTATCTCGAATTAAAGATACTTTTATTCAAAGTAAAATTCGATTCATGTGTACGAATTGTATGGGTAAAGTAATCAATATAAATCAAAAGTATTATTGGAGGAATATTAATGAACGAACTAAAAGGCATCCATCATGTAACAGCCATTACAAGCAGTGCTGAAAAGATCTATGACTTTTTCACTTATGTTTTAGGAATGCGCTTAGTAAAGAAAACGGTTAACCAGGACGATATAAAAACATATCACCTATTTTTTGCAGATGACGCTGGAAATGCAGGGACAGACATGACTTTCTTTGACTTTCCTGGCATTCCTAAAGGCGTACACGGAACAAATGAGATTTCGAAAACATCCTTTCGTGTACCTAATGACGCGGCATTAGATTATTGGGTCAAAAGATTTGACCGTCTCGAAGTTAATCATACGGGGATTAAAGAGCAATTTGGGAAAAAGACAATTTCCTTCATTGATTTCGATGAGCAGCATTATCAATTAATTTCTGATGAACATAATATAGGAGTTGCCTCTGGAACACCTTGGCAAAACGGTCCAATTCCTTTAGAATATGCGATTACTGGTCTAGGCCCAATCTTTGTTCGAATCGCAAATTTTCCTTATTTTAAAGAAATGATGGAGAAGGTTCTATTATTCAGAGAAATCGACCAGGAGGGTGCATTTCATTTATTTGAAGTTGGAGAAGGTGGAAACGGTGCCCAAGTAATAGTAGAAGATAATCCTAATCTCCATCAGGCTCAACAAGGCTTTGGTACCGTTCATCATGCGGCATTCCGTGTTGAAGACCGCCCTGTTCTAGAAGAATGGGACGAGCGGATTCGAAGCTTCCGAATCCCAACATCTGGTTTCATTGACCGCTTCTTTTTCGGATCCTTATACTCAAGAGTGGCACCTCAAATATTATTCGAGTTTGCTACAGATGGTCCTGGCTTTATGGGAGACGAACTGTATGAAACACTTGGAGAAAAATTATCCCTACCTCCGTTCTTAGAAGGAAAACGTGAGCATATTGAAAAAATAGTTAGACCAATCGATACGATTAGAAGTACGAAGAATATAGAAAAAGAATATTAAGTTTAAAACCACATTGCCTGATTTCTTCATTTTGGGAGAATCAGGCAATCTCTTTCTTTCTTGAAGCTATCTTCTCATGAATTGCACTTCCTTATCTCCACACTGACGCATACAACTTTTTATACTTCAAATACTCTTCTATTTCCTACTTGTCTTAACAATAACAATTCAAACAGAGTAATGTGAATACTTTAGGTAATTACCTTGACAAAAAATAAGCTTTTATCCTTATATATTTCTCTACAAGAAGCAACCTATTTATACAGGAGGTGCTAAGATGACAGAACCAAGCCAGCCAGGAAGCCAAAAACTGCCGGATTTTGATAATCTGAATGATCGAATAATAGCCCCACAACGATCATCTGGTCCCACTTTGGTCATAAAAACGAATTTGGATCCAAAAGACTCAACAGTCGAAAATCCCTATTATGTAAATGATAAATCAACAGATATGAAAGAGTTTAGAGATTTCTTTGAGGATGTGTAACTTGCATTAATAAAAGTAGTCGGAGCCGGTATTTTTGAATATCGGCTCTTGTAGAAGACTCTCATGATTTTTTTATTTTAGAAAGGACATCTCTTTCTCTTTAAGAGCGAGTCGAATTTGCTCTATAGCTTTAGGTCCCATTCCATGTAGCTGTAATATTTCTGCCTCACTCACTTTAGTGAATTGCTCAAGTCTAATGTAACCAGCTCCTTCCAGAGCACGTCTTGCTGGTTTTGCTAATCCGAAAGGAAGATCGCTTCTCATTACTTCTTCAGTCATTTTGATCCTCACCTTTTTTATCGTTTAACTTTGATCATTTCTTGCTTCTAAGACAATAAACAAACCATTAAAATGCTTTTCAATATTTATTATTGTAAGACCATGCTGAATGACTAGCCCATAAGTATCCCGATTCAAACAGCATCCGTTACAAATTCTCTTCCATGCAGGGGTTAACCAATTCTGCAGCTTAGATAGAAAGCTGTTTTCCATAATGACATGTTCGAATAAGAGAATTCTTCCGCCTGGTTTACAAACTCTTTTAATTTCACTCAGCGCTTTTTCTGGATTTTGTATTGTACAAAAAACCAAAGTCGCCACTACTGTATCAAAAGTATGACTTTCGAATGGCAGCTGCTCGCCACTTACCTTTAGAATTTCAATTGGTACAACAGCACTTTTAAGCCTTGGTCTAGAACGATTGATCATCTTTTGACTTGGCTCAATCGCGATGACTTTATCTGCATGTTCATAGAGTTGAAAATTGATGCCAGTCCCTGAACCAAGTTCTAACACCTTCCCGGTCGCTCTATTAAGCAATTCCCTACGAATCCCTTGAAACCTCCATCTTTCTAAAGGGCTCATGAAAAAATCATATAGATTTGGAAAAGGACTTCTCAATCTCTTCAACTCCAATAATTGAAAAGTTTCTATTTAACCATTTTCACCTAAAACTCCTTCTTGGAAAATGGCAAAAAGAATTTAACCCCTCTCTTGTTAAAGGGCAGTATCTTCATGTCGGCAATTAAATGACTTACATAGCCCATTAGGCAGGTAATAAATACGCCTTCGTGCCCAATTGCTATTTCGAACTGAACGGATATGTATGCAAAAAAGAGAACACCTAATAATGAATGTGTATAGCTTCTATGAGGAACAAATGAAGCTGCGATAATATAAATGCCTAACAGCCATAACCAATTTTCTTGAAGTGAGAAACCTCCAAATAGGACTCCAATTCCTGTAATTGTCAGCATCCTTCTTTGTGTGATAAACGAGGAGATGATGAATATAAGCATTCCTGCCCCAATACCTATCCATTTATTCATTCCTGAACCAGTAAAATAACTATATAAAATCAACAGTATAGCTATGAATTGAGCAGCTGTTCTTATAATCTTATGTGAAATTGTTATTTTATTACTTAGCTTCCCGTCAATATCGATATCCGGCATTAATCCTGAAATTGCCCCTATCCCTACTAATAAAATAGTTCCTGTTGGATCTGTTTGCAGCAAATTAGCTGTCAAAAAACCGGTTGCTGCTCCGATGACTGTATGTGATGTACCGTTCAATTTTTTCCACCTGTTTCATTAAGCTTATATTAACAATAAACACTAAATTTTTAATAGAACATATGTTCCTAAATTGATTATACATTTAATTTTTATAAACAGCAAGAGAATTCTTTACATCTTGTCTTATAAACTCAAAGTAAAAAAGGAGATTCTGATTTGTCATCTTGACCAAAGAGAATCTCCCTTTATTTATGTTATCCCATAATATTATATCCTGCGTCTACATAAACAATTTCACCCGTAACCCCTCTTGAAAGATGGCTCATTAAGGCGAGTGTCATATCCCCAACTTCCTCTTGCGTAACATTTCTTTTCAGAGGTGCTGTCTCTTCAATTTTGTGTAGGATTTGGTTAAAGGACGGAACTCCTTTTGCAGCAAGCGTACGAATGGCACCAGCCGAAATGGCATTGACACGGATATCGTCTTTTCCTAATTCAGAAGCTAAATATTTCACTGATGCTTCAAGGGAAGCTTTTGCAATCGCCATCACATTATACCCAGAAACCACACGCTCTGCACCAAGATAAGACATCGCAATGATGGTGCCTCCTTCAGTCATAAGAGGTTTGGCCGCTTTTGCAACAGCAATTAACGAGTACGCACTTGTGTCTTGGGCAAAAGCATAACCGCTTCTTGTCGTATCAATAAAATCACCCTTTAAATCTTCAGCATGCGCAAAAGCAACGGAATGGAGCACTCCATGGACCGTACCTGCTTCCTCTCCAATTTTATTATAGGCTTCAGCTATGCTTTCATCACTGTTCACATCGCATTGTACGATTAATTTCGCTTCTAAGTTTTGTTCACTTAGAAGTTTTGTCAGTTTTCCAAGCGAGCGTTCTTTCCGATATGTAAAAATGACATTAGCCTCTGCTTGATAAAGAGATTTTGCTACTCCCCAAGCAATGCTTCGTTCATTTGCCACTCCCATAACAACAATATTTTTGTCTTTTAATTTAAGTAAATCTTCCATGTTAGCCTCCAAAGCGAAAGAATAATTAATTTCAGCAAATCATAGAATTTGCTCTTAATTATTCATTATACCATAATACTTTCTATTTCAATGTTATTAAATG
>NZ_JBALOW010000151.1:366-5791 GCF_036965085.1 Bacillus sp. JJ1532 | reverse complement strand
ACACAAATCTAAAAATATAAGAGGTGTATCAGTATGAATGACAAAAAAGATGTTTTAGATAATGGTCCTTTTTTTCATGGTACTAAAGCGGAACTAAAAATTGGAGATTTATTAGAACCACAACACTTATCAAATTACCAAGATAAAAAATCTAACTATATATATTTTACTGCAACATTAGATGCTGCTAAATGGGGTGCTGAATTAGCAACATCTAAATCAAAGGAAAGAATTTATATTGTAGAACCATTAGGTGATTTTGAAAATGATCCGAACTTAACTAACAAAAGATTTTCTGGAAACCCAACACGTTCTTATAGGTCTAAATCTCCTTTGAAAATAATAGCTGAATTAGGTTCATGGGAAAGACATTCCGATGAAGAAATAAATCATATGCTTTCATCATTAAAAAAGTTACGTGAACAAGGAAAAGCTGTAATATACGATTAATCCTTAAGTATACAATTCGCAACATTTTTAGCGCAGATATTAACAACACCGCATAAATTAATGCGGTGTCTCCAAATTACATTCGAATTGATATGCCAATTATTGTGTTAAAAGTTAACAAAGCATTGATATATAAACAAAAAACGGGACGGTAATTAAAATATGAATTGCGTCCCCAATCCGGTTGTTATTTAATGTTTTCTTCCTGTCATCCGAACCCGTAACTAAATAATTGAGGGCTTTTCTTATTTGCTTTACTTCCTGAAGTCTTCATAAGATATTTCATCATTAGTTACTTGTGCTTTAACTTTGATATCGTCTTAATATTATTCTTCCACATAATTTAGTTCCTTCCCTTAAGAAGTTACCTATCATAGGATAATTTATAACTATTATTTCGTATCATTCTTCAACTTAACGCTGCCCCGGTTGTTGTTATGAAACAATACAAAGAAGAAGGGAGACGGAAGGATGTCAATGGAATGATCTCCTATTACCGTTAGGATGGTAATAGCCTAAATTGTTATTTTATAATTATTATTATAAGATTTACTTAAGATTGATATTATTGGCTCTACTATATCCTTTCTCCGATAAACGTTGTTAACAATTGAAAGAATACCCCTTCATATTTATTATCATATAATATTTTGTATTAAAGGAATTGGTTCTCAAAAGCTTTGATGTTATACTTGGAGTGAGTACATATACATAAAATAATGCTTCGATAATGGCAAACCTATCGAAAGGCAGGGACGCAAAGCTACGGATCTAAGGCATTTTTGCTAAGATGGCTGAGCTACCGATGAAGATGGATATTTGTTAAGTTATTCCACCTTTTATAGGTGGATTTTTTGCGCGTTAAAGAACGATGGATAGAATGCCGTAGTCAGAGTGAACACCATATTATTTTCCTGAAATCGGTGTAATAAGTGCAACTAGACTTCTGATTTTGCCTTTTAAGGCTCGCCAAGCGGCGAGTTTTCTTTAGTTAATAGAACTGTATAGTTATTTTAGGACTGTATAAAAATATTAACGTACTAAATATGATTATATTTGATACATGGAATACCGTGTTTTCTTGAAAAAGAGATTACATAACATACAAAGTGTAAAGTTTTGAGGTGATATTAAAATGAAGCTTATTATATGTTTTGCACTTGCAATGGTAATTGTATGCACACTTGTCTTCTTTTGGTCTCGTATAAAGGTGAAATTTCTGCATGAATTATCCAATCAAAGATGGAAAGTGGAGTCTCTAAAGGCTTCCAATCAAGAGTTAGTGGAAACAATAAGCCAGCAGCAAGGGATGCTTTTTAAGTTTATTAAGGATGGCGATAGATTTATTCATACTCTGTGTGAAGGAAGGTTACTTTATCGAATGGATCTTTCTCCTAAGAGGATTATTGGAAAGGAATTACGTGATTTTCTCCCGCAACTTGATGCTGAAGCGGTTATTCAATATTATTGGAGAGCTTGGCAAGGTGAAGATCATGTAACGTACGAAGGGGTAATAAATGGCGTTTCCTACATGTCATCGTTACGACCTATTCGAAAGAAGGGGCACGTGGTTGAGATCATTGGTTCATGTGTAGATATTACCGAAAGGAAGCGGGTAGAAAAAGCTCTAAAACTGAGTGAGGCCAATTATCGTCTAATTACAGAGAACATGTTGGATTTGGTTGGACTCTGGGATATAAATGGAAGAGTAATATATGCATCCCCTTCGCATGAAAAGGTATTGGGATATGATCCAAAAAAGTATGAAGGAGTATTGGCCTTTGATTTGGTTCACCCTGAGGATTCTCTGCGGTTATATGAACTTTTTTTTCAAAAAATTTCAACTAAATCACCATTTCAAGTCGAGTTTCGGTGTGAAAATGCTGATGGAGATTGGGTTTACTTAGAAGCTCAGGGAACCCCTGTAATTGGGGAGAATGATAAATTAGAGCATTTTGTTATTGTAGGTCGTAATATATCTGAGCGAAAGAAGATGGATGAGTTTATACGAAGAACGGAAAAGCTTTCCCTAGTAGGACAATTGGCTGCAGGTGTTGCACACGAAATAAGGAACCCTCTTACTTCGATAAAGGGTTTTCTGCAGCTTATGCAAAAGGAATTACATAAACCAAACTACCTTGAAATTATGTTGTCTGAGATTGATAGTATAGAAAAAATAATACAAGAATTCTTGTCACTTTCCAAACCACATGCCAGTAAATTGGCACCGACTGATATTAATGCACTTTTGCAATATGTTGTTACATTAATTAATGCACATGCCAAATTAAAGAATATTGATATAGTACTAGTGTCTGATTCTGAATTACCAATTATTCATTGTGACGAGCATCAAATGAAACAGGTTTTTGTCAATATTCTTCAAAATGCTGTGGAAGCCATGACAAATGGAGGCGAAATCGAAATTCAAACGATGCGATACGAATCAGATAATATAAGATTTAGGTTTATTGACCAAGGATGCGGCATTTCTGAAGATCGAATAAAAAGTATCGGTGAGCCTTTTTATAGTACGAAAGAAAAAGGAACGGGATTAGGGTTAATGATTAGTCATAAAATTGTCCAAGAACATGGGGGCACCATAAAGTTAGAAAGCACCATAAATGAAGGAACCATTGTTGATGTTATTTTACCTATTGGGAAAGGTGAACCGGTCCTGTCATTCCCGATAAGTTCGAAGTAGGGGAGAAGCAATCCTAAATAAAAGGGCCGAGGAACTGACTTTTGTCCCGAGATTTGTTACGGGACAGGAAATGCACCTCCTTTGATTGATACAAGCATAGTACCAGGAGGTGCAGAGTATACCCATCCGGATCATTAAATAACGAGTTAATTATTGAAACTGGAGCAGGCTATTTAATTTGATATTTTGCTTATGAAATTTATACTATGAAGGAATCAATCATTCATAAATAGATATCTTCCTGAGAAGAGCGCAATTTTAGAATAGCGCTCTTTCTTTATGTAAAAGCCAAATTTAGAAGATTTGAGTTCTTTATATAATCAGGTTATTGGAAGAAGAAAGCTATTAAAATTAGTGATGTAAGTTTATGCTTTTTATGTAATAATTATTTTGTAGATATATAAATTTACAATTCATACATAGTGGAAGTGGGGATCATCATGGCAACAGGAACACATACAGTAGAAATTCCAGTAGATGTACAAGCAGTTTGGGATTATGTCAGTGATCTTGAAAAATGGGCAACAACTGTCCCAGCTTATAAAGAGCATGAAATCATAAATGACAATCAATCTATTTGGACATTTGAAGGTAGTGTGAAAGGTATTAAAAAAACAATACGAGCGCAGGTAGATATTACCGAATGGAATGAACCTTCAAATATTAAGTTTGAACTAAAAGGTTTATCAGATAATTTTACAGGAAGCGGTCATTTTACTGCAGAAGATAGAATTGGTAAGACAATCATGACTTGTACCGTGGAAGTCCATGCAGGCGGATTATCAGGTGCGGTGTTAACACCAATTATAAAATGGGCAGTTCCTAAAGTTGCATCTCGTTTAACAGAATCTATCGCACGTAAAATTGCCGTATTCGCATAATTTTCAAAGATTGAAAATCGCTTCATACTTGGAAATACCTCCTCTGAAGCAAAGATGGTAACTAAAGTAATGATAAAGAGTTTTACTAGCAGTTATATCATTAGCGGAAAGGGGGTCGTCCAAAAATGGAGGGCCTCTTTTTTCTTATTAAAATTGTGAAATCTAACCGGTACCTTAAATGCTCTCAGACATAATATTTCAAGGGATTTTACAGTTACATAATTATATTTAAGAAGTCCATTGACTTCATAAGGCTTGCTTTGTTAATCGAGTAATATTTTGTGTTACTTTTACGTTGATTGGTAATCAAGTAAGAGTTCTAGAAGCGGATACATATATTAATATTTAGATGCGATTCTGTAGGAATGCTAAACTAGGAGACTATTTAGAGGTTAAATGGAGGTATTTTTAATTTTTTTGTAGAACATGAACTTAATAGGGATTAACGGAGGATTCGTGATGAGAGTTTCAACAGAGAAGATTATTGAGTTAACAACTACGGTACAATGGAAAGAAGCATTCCCGATTATGAAGCAGCTTCGTTCAGATTTAGAGGAAGGGACATACATTGATTTGCTTAGTGAGATGAAAGAAGATGGATATCGTCTATTTGCATTATTTGCTGATAATAATATTGTGGCTTTAGCTGGCTTAAGCTTGAGGGTGAACTTTTATAGTAAACGTCATGTTTTTATATATGATTTGGTAACAGATGCTTCTCACAGATCTCTTGGATATGGAGAAAGACTACTAAAATATATTCATAATTGGGCGAAAGAAAATGGGGCAGAGTATGTGGCTTTGGAATCGGGAGTCCAAAGAATAGATGCCCACAGATTCTACGAAGAAAAATTTAATTACGATAAATGGTGTTTTTCATTTAGAAGAAATTTATAGCATGGTTTTTCATGCTAAACTTGGTGAAGATGATGTTTAAATGACTAGTGCAATTAATTGATATCTTGAAAGGGATGTGAATAATAATGAGCGTGTATGACTTTACAGTAAAGAAAATCGACGGTCAGACAGAGCCGTTGTCTAGTTATGAAGGAAAAGTCGTTCTTATCGTCAATACGGCGAGCAAGTGTGGCTTTACCCCACAGTATAAGGGGTTACAAGCGCTGTATGATAAGTACCGTGATTTAGGATTGGAGATTCTAGGATTTCCCTGTAATCAATTCGGTCAACAGGAACCAGGAACGAACGAGGAAATTCAGCAGTTTTGCAATTTGAATTTCAATGTGAGTTTTCCAATGTTTGCAAAAGTAGACGTAAATGGTGCAAATGCAGACCCACTTTATCAATATATAAAAAAGGAAGCTAAAGGAGCATTAGGCTCACAAGCGGTCAAATGGAATTTTACCAAATTTCTAGTGGACCGAAAAGGGAA
>NZ_JBALOW010000151.1:0-311 GCF_036965085.1 Bacillus sp. JJ1532 | reverse complement strand
GACAAACAATCGGGCGCAAACCTTGAACATAAGGAAAGGCGCTCATTTTTCTTTTTATGAAAATTTTATTAAGATAAATAAAGTCATTTCATTCAATGCAATCAATTGATGCTCCAACATCTAATATATTGAAAACAAAACAGCTAGTTGTTGATTTAATTGGTATACTAATTTAATCAACTGAAACAAAGGAATGGAGATTTACATGAAAAAACAGCGTAATATTATATTATACATTGGTACTTCAATTGATGGATATATTGCTAATGATGATGGTACATTAGAGTGGTTAGAATCAACTGAAGTAGAAG
>NZ_JBALOW010000150.1:0-2635 GCF_036965085.1 Bacillus sp. JJ1532 | reverse complement strand
CCCTATTTGTATTTTCCTCTTCTTTTTTTGAAAAAGTGAAATGATTTGTAAGTTAAACCCGTTATACTTGTTGAAAGAGTTAATCAGTGAGCAGGCAGGAGGTTTATATGAAATGGAAGAAGAAAGACAGAGGATAGAGGAAGTGCTGTCGGGCAATAAACAAGCCTACGCACAAATTATTAACAAATATAAAAATCCGTTATATGCAACCATTTTAAGAATGACAGGAAACCAGCAGGATGCAGT
The DNA here is from genome assembly GCF_036965085.1 of Bacillus sp. JJ1532. Classification (NCBI taxonomy): domain Bacteria; kingdom Bacillati; phylum Bacillota; class Bacilli; order Caryophanales; family Bacillaceae; genus Bacillus; species Bacillus sp. JJ1532. The sequence continues at coordinate 2,389 of NZ_JBALOW010000150.1, read as the reverse complement.
TGATCTAGTTCAGGAATCCTTTATCAAAATTTATCGCCAGCTTGGAAAGTTTGATGGAAAAGGCTCTTTTTCCAGTTGGATGTATCGAGTAGCCATCAATCACTGTATGGATGAATTCAGAAAGAAGCGTTTTAAAATGGAACAGGTTGAAATAAGAGAAGATGATGTCAAGGATTTCCATCATCCCGAAGTGATCTTCTTAAAAAAAGAGAAAAATAGACAACTAGAAAAACTAATTGGCGGCCTTCCAGAAGATGAACGAATGATTCTTCTCCTCCGATATGTAAATGAGCAAAGTTACAGCGAAATCAGTGAATTCATGAGTCTTTCTTTAGCGACGGTAAGAAATAAACTCCATCGTGCCAAGAAAAAATTAAGAGAAATGATCAAAGAGGAAAAAGGAGGGTATTTTCATGAAATGTCCAACGAAAGATAAACTGGAACAATGGTTTGATGGGTTTGACCAAGTCGATGAAATCATTCAATTACATGTAGAAACTTGTCAAGAATGTCAGCAAGTCATCAAGATGTACGCAGAAGAACAAGAATTGATTAAGGAGACGCTCACGACACCAACATTACCTGATGATTTTACAAATCAAGTTTTGAATCAACTTGAACCATATGAACATAAGAAAAAGAAGAAAAAATGGAAACGGGTGTTGCTTATAGCAGCTGCTTGTGTACTTGCAGTAGGATTAACAACCACTTTAAATCCTAGTTTTGCGGAATGGATTGGTGGATTTTTTACAACAGAACAAGTTGATGAAGGTTTAAGAATGGCTTCTGAATCAGGATTAACGCAGCGTATCGACCAAGAAGTAATGGATCAAAGAATTACCTTTAAAGTGGAAGATGTATTAGCAGACACTTCAAGGGTTGCGTTATCTTATCAAGTTGTAAAGGAAAATGGTAAAATACTTAATCCTCAATTAGAATTTAGAGATGGGAAAAATGTCATTTTAGCTTATGATCAAGATGGAAATCCAATTGAAGGTGAAGGGTTTGGAATGAGTTGGATAAATGATTCAGATTATGGATTGATTGAATTTTCCTTACGTGGACATGAATCAATCGATTCACTTACGATTAAGTTTGAATTAACAGAATTAAATGGAACGAGAGGAAACTGGCAATTAGAAATCCCGATCGATTTAAAAGAAATTAAGGAAATGACAACGAGGCTCGTTTTACATGATCAGAAGACGAGTGATAATGGGGTAGGGATTCACTTAAAAGAAGTTCAATTTGCTCCATCTTCAAATGAAATTATGTATGATACGTATTTCACAGCTGAAGAAAAAGCAAAAGTGGAAGCACAAATTCAGGAGCTAGAAAATGAAATTGGGGACAAAAATAATTTTACATTTGCCCCAAACTACGGTACAGCCATTCAGTATCATATTGAAAATAAGAGTGGAAAGACCTTGTATCGTGTTAATATCTTCCAAGATCAAGGCCATCCAAGTGATTCGGGGCTTATGCAAGGAACTGGGGAAGATACGGGGGAGCTTGGATATATGAAATGGAATGAATCATTTATTCCTCAAAAAGAGGAAGATCAGCTTACATTTGTACTTGATGGGGTGATAAAAACGGTCCCATCGGATTTTTCAATAAATGTAAACCCGAAAGAATTAAAAAAGTATCCTCTTTCATTTGAATATGAAGGCAATTTTATCACCGTTAAAAAGGTGGATATGCAGACGGACTTTTCGTTGCAAAAGACATTTCCTCCAGTTGAAACAGAACTGGTTTTAGTCATTGATATGGAGGGTGGGAAGGAAGTTCCGTCATCAGATCTATTATCATGGGCAATAGTTGATGATAAGGGAGATACATATGAAGCTTTTCACAGCAGGTCCGTTCTAGATGAGACAGATGAAAATGGTCGTTTTAAGACAAATACGAAGCTTACCATATATGGAATGAAAGAGATACCTAAGGAATTCACTTTACATTTGTTATCTGTGACACGATATGAAGAAGTAGAAAAGGAATGGAAAGTCCCGTTATATAAAGAGTCTTAAGCTTGGGTTGCTGAGGCAACCCTTTTCCTATTGGACTATAGAGCAGGATGTTTTGTTTCTTTCTTTCTTTCTTATTATGCTTATAACTTTGTAGAAAATAGGAGGATTAGTAACAAAAAGAGTAAGTTTTGGCATTGATGATTTCATCCAATATGCTCGGTGCTATGATAGGATTTGGGTTTTGGAAAACAAAGATTGTTCAGGAATTATTAAAATAGTATTTATTCTTTAACAAAGTTCTGAATGGAGACTGAGAAAGTGTGATTTTTATATTGGAATTTCCTTGATGTTGTAAATCCACATTTTCCTGAATTTATCTCTATTAGAGATAAATTAGTTATTCAAGAAAAGGGCGCTTT
>NZ_JBALOW010000149.1:0-1265 GCF_036965085.1 Bacillus sp. JJ1532 | reverse complement strand
ATGAAGGCAGAAAAATTGATTGCCGTGTAACAAAAACAATTGTCCGCGGAAATATCGTGTTCGATTTAGAAAAGGGAATTGTCGGAAGCCCTATCGGAAAACTTATTTCAGTAAAATAATTCTTTATAGTCCTATATATAGATACCCTTTGCTATTGTCGGCGATCGACAATGGCAAAGGGTTAAAAAAATGTTGGGGAGAGGGAAATATGGCAACTTATGATTTAATTATCAAAAACGGTACAATTGTAACTGCGGAATCAGTCGTTCAAGGTGATGTCGCGATCAAGGATGGAAAAATTCAAGAAGTATCTATTGGTAAATCTATTGAAGCAGCTGCAGAAAAAGAAATTAACGCAGAAGGATTACATATTCTTCCTGGATTAATTGATACGCATGTTCATTTTAATGAGCCAGGAAGAACGGAATGGGAAGGTCTTGAAACGGGAAGCAGAAGTTTAGCTGCTGGCGGGGCAACATCTTTCTTTGATATGCCATTAAACAGCACGCCTCCAACGATCAATAAAGCAAATTTAGATTTAAAAAAAGCTTGTGCTGATGAGAAATCTATCGTAAATCCATATTACTGGGGCGGACTCGTACCAGAAAATATTGCTGACCTTAAAGAGCTTCACGAAAATGGTGTTATTGGCTTTAAAGCCTTTATGTCACCAAGCGGAATTGCGGATTTCAACCATGTTGACGATGAAACCATTTTCAAAGGTATGAAGAAGATTGCATCTTTCGGTTCTTTATTGGCAGTTCACGCTGAAAGCACAGTTATTTGTGATCAGTTAGCAAAAGAAAAGCAAAGTGAAGGCAAAACGTCAGCAAGGGATTTTGTTGAATCAAGGCCGATTATTTCTGAAATTGAAGCAGTTAGAAGAATTATCTCTTATGCTGAAGCAACTGGCTGTAAGCTGCATGTTGTTCATGCAAGCAGCCGAAAAGTAGTGGAAGTTATTACAGAAGCAAAACAAAGAGGCGTAGATATTACGGTCGAAACTTGCCCGCACTATCTTGCTTTAACTGTAAAAGATTTAGAAGAAAAAGGCGGATTAGCAAAATGCTGCCCTCCATTGCGTGATGAAGAAGAAGTCGAAGATCTATGGGCTGCTGTAGCGAATGGTGAAATTAACGTCATCGCTTCTGACCACTCACCAGCACCTGCATCTATGAAAACAATTACAGACAACTATTTCGAAGGCTGGGGCGGTATCTCTGGTGCTCAATCAACATTAAATATTATGTTGACTGAAGGGCATT
>NZ_JBALOW010000148.1:0-4023 GCF_036965085.1 Bacillus sp. JJ1532 | reverse complement strand
TCGGCCGCACAACTGCTTCCTTACTTTAAGTACAAGAGTTTCACAATCTCGCCTAAACTTTCACCTAGATATCTAGGTGTTATTCAACAATCTGGCCCTTTTCATGAAGAAAGACGCTTTCCTTATTTCAGAAAAGCGCCCGTTCGTAATATAAGTTTAGCCAGTTTTTACTGGTTGAACTTTTTTTATTTGGTTTTATTATAGCGGTAGTCGGAGTAGAACGTAGCGTCCGTGGGACTTGATCCCGTCCACAAAACTGTTCACTCCCTACTTTTTTAAGCATGTTTCAGGCTGGTTGGGACAATGATCCCGTTTAACAAGCGAACCTATGATAGTACAAGCAGCTCTAGGGACAACCGACTAATCTTAATTTCTAAGGAGGAGATGATGATGAATCCAGTAGTAGGTCTGGATGTTTCTAAAGGGGAAAGTCAGGTACAAGCATTCTTGGATAAGGGTCAACCTTTTCGTAAAAGTTTTAGTGTAAAGCATACAGTTGAGGGCTTTGAGAATTTATTAGGATTCTTAAAAGAGATTGAAAGAGTAGCTGATGGTAAGCAACCTTCGGTTATCTTAGAATCAACAGGACATTACCACTCTCCTGTTATTCAATTTTTGGAGGAACAGCAATATGTTTATATTATTGTGAATCCCCTTATCTCTCATCGAGCAAGGAGCGCAAGTTTAAGAAAGGTAAAAACAGACGCTGTCGATGCCTATCTTCTTTGCGAACTGTACTACAAAGAAGAAATTGAGCCGTATAAGAAAAGAGGTATTCAACTCTTAAACCTTCGTAATCTTACAAGGCACCAAGAGACAATATCAGGTATCTCTACACAAACCAAGGTACAGCTTCTAACAGTGCTAGATCAAGTATTTCCTGAATATAGAGGTGTCTTTGGTAATTTATATTCAAAAGTCTCTTTACAGACTCTTTCCTTATTTCCTACTTCTGAACATGTACTAAATACTACCGAATCCGTATTAACTGACAAGATTGTATCGTTATGTACCAGACGTTCAGAAAAGTGGGCAAAAGAAAAAGCACAAAAACTTATTGAGGCTGCACTACGAAATCCATTTCAAAACAAATTGTATGAAAGCCATATTTTTAACCTAAAGATGTTAATTACCATCGTTCTTCAATATCAAGAGCATCTATCACAACTAGAAACTGAAATAGATGCCCTCGCTAAAGAAATTGAAGAATATAAGATTATCCAGTCTATCCCTGGTATCGGAGAAAAGATTGCGGCAACAATCATTTCCGAAGTTGGAGAAATAGATCGGTTTAATCACCCTAAAAAGTTAGTTGCCTTTGCAGGAATAGATCCTAGTGTTTACTCTTCTGGAAGGTTTACAGCGACCAACAATCGCATAACGAAAAGAGGATCTAGAAGGTTAAGGCAAGCATTATATATGGCTGTGTACTGTGGAATTCGAGATGCCCGTAAACAAAAGACGAGCGATACCGTTATACCTCGAAACAAAAAATTAAGAGAGTTTTACGATAAAAAACGCGATGAAGGTAAACCCTATAGAGTAGCGATAATTGCTTGTGTTAATAAGCTTTTACACTTGATTTATGCACTTTTAAAGAACAAAACCACTTTCCAAGAGTTGGCTTAAAAACTATATTTAACAACATAAAACAAAACCTTCCAATAATGAAAATCAGGAAGGTTATTTTGCATGCTCATTTTTAGTATATCATCTAATTTTTCATTTTTTTATTGAAAAATGTTGACAACTATTAGCTGGTTTTGTTGAATAATAAAACCAAACAAAAATAAATCCAAACTTTCTACAAGTTAAAATCAAAGCTTTCTCCTATTCCTTTTTCAATTGCCTTTTGGTATACATTCCAAGCAACAACAAGATCTTGAAATGCCAAACCAACGGAACCAAACACCGTTATTTCCTCTGGACTAGTGCGTCCAGATCGATATCCGGCAAGAACTTCTCCTAGTTCATAGGGATCTACATCCTTTCTTGTCAGACCAGCTCCACCAATAGCACCCATTTTTTCAGAAAGATCAATGTCATCACAAATAAAAACCGATTGTTGGATAAGTTCGGCGCTGATCTCACATTTTCCAGGTTGATCTGCCCCCAGGGTAGTTATATGTGTACCCGGCTGTATCATTTTAGGAAAAAGAAAAGGTTCTTCAGACCAAGTTGCAGAAATAATAATCTCTGCTTGTTTAGTAACTTCTTCTAAACTTTCAGAAGCAAACACAGGGATATTTAGTTCCGTTCTCATTTTATCGGCGAACAAACGGGCCTTTTCCGGAATTAGATCAAAAGCATACACCTTTGAGATGCTACGAAAATATGTTAATGATCTTAATTGTAACTCTCCTTGGACTCCACAACCGATGATTGTAACTCTACTAGCATTCGAATGTGAAAGTATATGTGTACCAAGTGCTCCAGAGAGACCGGTTCGAACAGCTGTTAAATAAGGTGAATCCATAATTGAAAGCAAATCACCATTATTTAAATCATGAAGATGAATTACTCCTTTAATAGATGGTGATTGATTTTGAAACTTAGCGTGAACCTTCACGGTATATGCGGGTATTTCGTTTAACAAACCAGGAAAAATAATCATTGAACTTGAATAATCGTTCGGGAGTGGTGAATTTGCACGTTGTCCATCAATGTTTCTCATTATGGAGTACTTTTCAAATCCGTCTTTTAATTCAGGAATTAGTTCCTGTGGGGAGAGTAGGCCTTTTATATCCGTATTTTTTAATAGTAAAGTCATTTATCTCATCCTTCCTTGGTTGGTTCCCTTCACTATTCTATAATTTGGCCCGATTCATTAAGAAAGGCACATTTCTTGGTCTAGAAATGCGCCCGATTGTTGAACAGAACCACACATTTTAGTAAAACTTTTAGATTTATATTACTTATATGATTCATGAGTTGGACGAAACAAATCTTCGTCTGCATTTTCAAGTACTGCTTTGTGAGCAGCGATCATTAAATCAGGAAATGTTACTAGAAAAAAGCGCCCAATTGTGGAAGATCATATGTACCTTTCTTGTTAAACTAACGCCCGGTGAGCTTAATAAGAGGACTTTTTTTCAAGTTGACCTTTTAACCCAATTAACTTGTTTTTAATAAAAGGGTCTATTTCTTCGGGTAATTGATTTAATCCAAAAAATTGTACTTCTATTCCTTGATTGCTATCAGGTGTTATTTCTCCTTCATACTCGGTACACAAATAACCAATTGCAACTGGATGGTATTCATCGCCACTTTCCTCGACTCGATTGATTAATTCCTTACCAGAATAGACACCAAACAATTTTAACATCGTTACTTTTAATCCTATTTCTTCCAAGACAATTCTTTTAATACATTCTTCAACTGACTCGTTAATTTGTAAAACTCCACCTGGAATAGTCCAAGTTCCACCTACATTTCGGCTCAGTAAAATTTCTCCTTGATTATTAATGATAGCTACACTCGGGCGTACAAATATTAGTGGTGTATTCCCAATCATTTCTCTCATATCTTCACAATAACCCATAAATACCTCCGATGATTAAATTCTTTATTAAAGTAACGGTAGCCTTTCACTTGATAGAAATTGTATCAAAGGAGTAACCTACTCCCTTTTAGATGGCATTTGTCAGCCGCCTTCGATGCAAGTTGCAGTGGAACTACCTACTGCATTATTTAATTCAGTTAATAATACTTGTAGAGAGTTGTCTGTAACTAATTCTTTTATTGCTTTATTTGTAATTAGAACATTGTATTTTTGAAAAACCTGTACTGTATCTACCCATACTTCAGTTATAGCTTTTGAAGTCATATTTGATTGAATTACCATAAAATAACCTCCTTATATCTTCATATTACCATTTTTTCATCAACTATCCTGCTCCTTTAGTTGAATAAAAAAGCCACCTGAATTGGCAGCTGGTTCTTAAAGTAACGCCCCCATTACTTCAATAAGCAAAAGAGCAATCCCTTTTTATTCAGGGATTGCACCCTTTAGCCGCCCATGCA
>NZ_JBALOW010000147.1:0-1633 GCF_036965085.1 Bacillus sp. JJ1532 | reverse complement strand
ATTCTTTACAAACAACTCAACTTATTACTAATTATGTAGCAAATAAAGAACTGTGGAGGCATTGTCTATAAATTGGGAATTTACTATTGAATTAATTAAAAATTTCTTGTGAAAATCTCAATAAATAACCATCTGGATCTTGGACGAGAAATTCAAGTTCCTTGATTACTGTCATTTTGGTCTTATATTCACTAACAGTAGGTTCTCTAAATAGCGAGATTTCATTTTGAATTAATCTTTCAACAAGGGAGTGAATATCATCAACTTTTATTTGAAAGTTAATGCCTCTGCCAAATGGATATTCTAACAACCCTGTATTCCAATATCCATTAATTTCTTCAATCATAATCTGCGCTCCGTTAAGTGATAGAAAAGCAAATTTATCATTTGATCTCTCATATTCTAATTGGAATCCAAGTATCTCTATATAAAACCACTTCGACCTCTCAATGTCCTTAACTGACAATTCTGGAACTAAAGCATTGAATTTCATTATCTCACTCACCTTCCATATCATCAAAAAACCCCTTTAAAAAAGGCGTTTTCTTCTAGAAATATAGCCATTTTCCTATCACTTTTTATCACTATTTTAACAGTTTTTGTTCAACTAACATGCCCTTTCCTTCAATAAGAAACAGCTATTCTCCTTCTTGAAGAAAACCTCCTTGATAGATAAAAAACATTTTATCCTTCAATCATTTTTAAATATGGTATCTCTTCCCCGTTTACAATTGCAATGAATGCAGGTGTATCTGTTTCAAATATCTTTGTTCCAATTGGCAATTTGTTCGCTGTTCCATTTTCAAATTTGGATGCCTTATCCGCTTGCTTTGTTATTTCTCCTATCTGCTCGCCAAATTCATATTTCAATTCTGTTACCCATTCAACATCATGTGCATTTGAAAACACATACCCATTAAGCAGAAAAATATCAGCATTATCATAATTTAAGTATTCTTTTGGAGTAGGATTACTGGTTTCGTTATTACAACCGACCAAAAATAACAACAAGATACCAAGTGGAAGTAGGACTTTTGAAAAATTCACTACGATACCCCCCTTTAATTAATAACAGACGAAAAAGTATTAAAATAGTTCCATTACTCTTTAATTAACCTACTCCCTTAGTTGAATAAAAAAGCCACCTGAATTGGCGGCTGGATCTTAAAGTAATGCATCCGTTATTACAATAAGAAAATTATTATATCTTTTCAAAAAAGGTTAAAGATAGTTGTTCATTTACTATGACTTCTTTAATATTTTGAAATCCATTCTTTTTATAAAAACTAACTGCTGGAATATTTTTAGAACCTGTCGCTACTTTAATTGTTTCAACCAGGAACTTAGTTTCAATGAAATTTAAAAGCAACTGTGCAATTCCTTTTCTAAAATGGTTTGGATGTACGATTAACCTATGTATATCAACTTCATCATCGTCTACTTTTATAGATATTACTCCGCATAATTCTTCATTTTCATAATATCCAAAGAAAGTTTCTCCACATTGTTGCAATGTGTGAACTGTATCTTTTAATGGCGGTATTTCATAAAAGTCGATTAATTCTGCTTCTACCTTATATGAAGGTATTTGAATGTTTAAAACTTCTTCAGCAAGTTTAGGATTAGTAATATC
>NZ_JBALOW010000146.1:3667-3921 GCF_036965085.1 Bacillus sp. JJ1532 | reverse complement strand
AGATATCCAATATAGTATGCAATTAATGGATATGTTCTCTATTTCTAAAGTTGCTCTTTTTAAAGAAGGTCAAGAACTTTATTTTAAAAAGCCGATTATTACTGATGAATATGCTGACGTAGGTTTATATTACTTAGGACTTGACGATAAAGAAAGCTTTAAAGAAGATCAAAAATCTGTTAAAAAAGTACTAGATTACCTTCATAGATATTATCCTTATTTTAAAAAAATCAGTACCTTTCCATTTATATATC
>NZ_JBALOW010000146.1:1131-3640 GCF_036965085.1 Bacillus sp. JJ1532 | reverse complement strand
AAAAAAACACCTTGAATACTTAGGCGAGCTAATTTCAAGATTTGATATGGATTTATTGGAACTTAGTTATGAACGTGTAAAACAGGATACATAAAAATGGGCAATAATGTCAAAAGCCAATTACTTGAAGATAATGACAATTTAAATAGAATAATTGGAACCTTATTTTACCTTGGTCAAGTGACTCACTACAAGTACAAAGCTTTTGATGCTCATCATCGCTTTAATCTAGAAGACACCCTTTTAATATTTGATCGAGAGTGGTTAATTAATAAAATTGCAAATGTAACTAACATCCATTTTGAAGTTGTTAAAAGGTATATTGATTATTTAGTTTTAGATAAAGGAGGAACACTCTTAGAACTTCCATTAGTTGAGCATCAAGGGGAGATTTTCTTTATACCTAGTTCTACTATTCTAAATGATTGGCATTTCAGTATAGTAAATGGACATTACTTTAGAAACATACAATTTACAAACAGAGATGAAACTATTTCTGCAAGTATCATTAAGGAATTGATAAAAAAAGTACAAACACATTCAAATATAAAATTTGTTTATGAAAAGTACTCTGAATTTGAACTTAATGGCAAAAAAGATAATAGTGATGTGGATTTTGCAATCTATGATATTGAAACAAACAATTTATTAATTATAGAATGCAAATGGAAGGATAACGTTTATTTACCTATAGAAGACTTTGTTAAAATTACTAGAACCATAAACGAGATATATAATAAACAATTAGACAAACACAAAACTTTCCTTGAGTCGAATAAAGCTAATATAGACTTTATATTCGACAATGACACTTGTATAGAAAATCTATCAGAAAATGTTAAAATTACCTATATTGCTTTAGATAAGAGGACACAAATTCATATTGTAATAAACACTTGCTGCCTATTTACACAATATTGTTTTTACTTGAAAAATTCTCAGTTGGTACAAAACTAAATTTAAAGGACTTGATAAATGAAATCCGTTCTTTAGAAACAAATGTAACCTATGATGATGAAGAGAATAGTAAAGTTATCGTAAGTAAAACAATAGGAGATACAGAATTTAAAATAAACCTTTTGGGGTTGAACTTAGATTATTATTAGTGTTTAGTAATAAGGGCTGTCCGTCAATTCAAAGATTTTGGATTCTGAATTAATGGACAGTCCCCTTAAATTAATCTTTAAGTTCTTAACTGAATCTATTTCTAATCCCTTTCAATAATGAGTGTTTTACCCATATTCCTTTGCCGCCACTATAAAAATTTTCGTCCTCACAATTAATATCTGATTGCCAAGAAAAGCAAATTCAACTCATATTAATTTATCCCTCCTTTTAGTAAAAGTTTATAAGATTTGTATCGCCCCATATCCTCCACTGATGAGAGTGTTTAATACCTTTAACGATGTTGGGCGAAGTGCAGTATATTACCTTTTTTCACTTGACTGCATGAGCAAAATATTAGCATTTCTGCTAACACAATTTTCTTTCTATTAGTAGAACGAATAAGCGATGATTACTTAAAGGACTTCACGTTTCCTGCTACACGTTGAGTAGACTATCCTTCTTAAAGTAATTAGAAATCCGTCATTTCCCTGTAGGCAAACATTTTCTTTTATCTTTTTGCGGAATTAATAATATCATATGTAAGTTTTGATAAAGGTCTTTTACCCAAATGACCCGGTTTTAAGTCTTTACCATATAAAAATAAGTTTATTTCGGTCAAGCCTAAATTCATATCTGAGAACAACTGTTTAAGCTGCCCTTTATATGTATCAGAGTAAGCATTTTTTTTATATAATATCTCTCTTATATAATCTTTATGACTTTGATAAACTTCCCTAAGATTAAAGAGTTTAATACTATTTTCAACTTCAATTTTATTACTCCATTCTGGACTTATGTTTATAGTCAAATCAAAGATCGTATTTTTACCAGTAATAGATTCAAGCGTGCTGTTAGAATTTAATTTCACTTCAAAAACTGCATTATTATTAAATCCATCATTATATGGATAAAGAATTTCTAAACTTCTTGCCAACTTAAATCTCGAATTACATATTTGACAAGAAGGCACAAAGTTAAACAAAGACAAAGATAACAACTGAAAAATAGATTTAGGGAAAAAGTGATCAAGGTCAGCAGTCGATTTTATTTTTGTCCCCTTTTGATAAGGTGTAATATACTGCCTATTACAGTAAGGACATACTTCTATACCTGTTCCAGTCAATACTAAATGTCTTAACTCTGAGCTTAGGAAATCATAATCCACTATATTTTTAATGGAATTATTCAAACGGATGAGTCTTCTCTCCACCTCTTTAATCAATGCTATAAAGTTATCATTATTTGTAGAGAAATTAGAATGAGTTGCTAATAAAGGCCTAATCCACGGATTCATATAACGAGAAACATATTCTTCCCGAAAATTGTTTCGTTCTGTTTGAGTGATATCTTTATTAAGCCTATTAAGCTCATTATCTACTTTAAATTTACTAAAATAAACTAA
>NZ_JBALOW010000146.1:0-1079 GCF_036965085.1 Bacillus sp. JJ1532 | reverse complement strand
CGCATAATTTTGACATAATTGATCAATTGGCTTAGTCAATAACTCTTCAGCTAACTTGAGATCCATTCCTTGAACTCGACCATTTTCAAATAAATTAGTATATGGTTGATTTGTAAAAGGATTTGCTTGAATTGGCTTTATACTTACTTCTTGTTTATATCGTTGTTCTATACCATTTAACATTTTGTTACTGTAATCAGAACTTATTCGTATTAGGATATTTGGATTTAGATTAATCATTATAAGTTTCATCCATAGTATTTTTTAGTATTTTGAGTTCCTGTTCTATTTCACTTATTCTTCTGATCCTCTCGTCTTGGGGTAACAATTCCATCTTTTTATCATTCATCAACTGTTGTAATTTCCCACGAATTATATCTTCACCAATAGAAGAGATTATACCATTAACCAAAAATATTTCATTCTCATCATACTCATTCCATGAAGTAATCCTTTTAACAATTTTTTCAAATACATGCTTAGCGTGTTCACCAATAGGGGAAGTAATAAAAAAATCACTTTGTATAATGTCATAGAAGTTGCTCATGAAGCCAAACTCAGCCTTTTTTACAATTCTTTGCGTATCGCCAAAACTATCCGCCTGAATTTTTATACATGTTATATGTTCCTTTGGAACATCGGAAACTATAAAAGGTGAATGTGTAGTTATAATAATTTGATATTTAAATTTTTTACCATAATCAACACTATCAAGAAATCGGTATATGTTATAAATATATCTCCTTGACCACTCAGGATGAAATGATGCATCCGGCTCGTCTAATAGTAATAATAGCGTATCAATTTCTTTATTTTTTGTAGCGATTTGTATTGCTGTATACAAATTTGAAAATCCATTTACAAATTCTAGTTCTCCAACGCTCATATTCTTAAACCTTGGTTTTAAATCGAGATATAATTCCTCGTCATTTAACCCGTCAAATAAAAAAAGTAAATTGTAAATTTCCTCTTCAAATCCCTTATCAGTATTTATGCTTATGATTTGATCAGAAATATAAAAATCCTCTTTAACATTTAATAAAATCTTTATTATGTCGACTATTAATTCTGTACTAGAT
>NZ_JBALOW010000145.1:0-2567 GCF_036965085.1 Bacillus sp. JJ1532 | reverse complement strand
ACTATTATAGAGATCCCTTTGCTTTTTTAGCTTTTTCTAACCAATAGTTAGCCTTCTCTATATCTTTAGCTACACCAATGCCAAGCTCATATTTCTTACCAACATTAAACATGCCACTTGAATCTCCACTTTTAGCCGCCTTCAAATTCCAGTCAAATGCTTTTGTTAAATCTTTTTCTACACCACCAATTCCATTTCCATAAAGATAAGCTAAGTTGACCATAGCTGATGTATTTCCATTATCAGCACTATTAACATACCATTTTAAACTTTCTACGGAATCAACCTCTACTCCTATTCCTTCTTGAAAATAGTACGCTAACATCCCTTGTGCTTCTGCATCTTCTTTTTGTGCCAACTCGTGTAACTCTTCCATTGAAAGTTTGCTATAATCCTTTTCAAAATCTAATAAAAGGTATAAACCAACTACGCAAATCAATGTTACAAAAATAAAGATAAGATTCCTGATTTTCATAAATACTCTACTCTCCTTCTATTCTTTTACTAAGCACCCCTTTATTGTACATATAATTCCAAATGTTTCAAACAATACCAATAATATTAAGATGAACCCAGACATTCTCTTTTAAAGTATTCTGCCCTTTAGCTTAAGTACATTTCTTCACAATCTTCTCTATTTTATCTAACTTATTCTACAATGTGGCCCAAACCAAAAAGAAAAAAGCACATTTCTTGCTGCAGAATTGCGCCTGATTGCAAAACAAGCATAAAATTATTTCGGAAGATTAAGTTGCCATGAAACACCGAACCGATCATTTAGCCAGCCAAACTTCGTACTAAAACCATAGTCACCTAACGGCATAAGTGCTTACCCATCTATAATGAGTTTCTTATAAAGATTGGTAAGCACCTTTTCAGTATCATAAGTAACAAAAATTGAGTATGAAGGAGTAAAGGAAAACTGATGTTTCACAGAAGAGAATGTCTGGCGTGCATGTGAGCATTTGATCATAGGTTTCCACACAAAAAGGATCAATAGATGATTTAGGCAATTCTTTCAAAACGGAAGAAAATTCCTTGTTGTTTGGTCTTCTGTCGCTGCCCCTTATGGAAGTAATAAGATTTTACCCGTACTTTTTCGGCTTTCTAGATATCGATGAGCTTCTTGTCCATCTCTTAACGCAAAAGTTGTCGGCTCCGATACTTTTACTTTTCCTTCTTCTATCCATCTAAACAGCTCTTTTGATCGTGTCACTCTTTCTTCCTTAGAAGTGAGAACATTCCAAAGATCTCCCCCCGTTAGAGTTTTTGAGGTATCCATCAACATACGGGGATCAACTGAAGCCGGATCTCCACCTGCCATCCCATAAAATACAACTGTACCACCGATGCGCGTAACAGCAAAACTGTCCATGAGTGTAGAGCCTATTGATTCATATACAACATCCACCCCTTTGCCGTTAGTTTCTTCCAGAACTTTCTGCTTCCAGTCATTCTTGTACTGGAGTACCAAATCCGCTCCAACTTTTTTTGCAACTTCAACTTTTTCCGTGGAAGATGTTAAGCCTATTACCTTACCACCAAGAAGCTTTACAATTTGAACAAGAAGCTGCCCGACACCTCCGGCTGCTGCGTGTACTAAGACAACATCATTACTTTTTACAGCATAACTGTCCCTTGTAAGATAATGTGCAGTTAGCCCTTGAAGGAGTATGGATGCAGCCTCCTTAAATGAAACTGATCCTGGCAGAGGTATCAATTTTTCATATGGAACAGCTACTAGCTCTGCATTGGCAAATGGAACATCAGCAAATGCAATATGGTCTCCTGAGCTTATGCCTTGCACTTCTGCTCCTACTTTTTCTACAATTCCGGCACCTTCATAACCTAAAATATATGGAGGCCCCCCGGCAAGATGATAATTTCCTTTCCTTCTATAAATGTCTGCAAAGTTTAGACCGATTGCTTTCATTCTTAAAAGAATTTCATCCGGACCGATGTCAGGATCCATTACTTCGCAATATTCCAGGACTTCCGGACCTCCAAATGTATTAAAAACAAGTGCTTTCATATATATACCTCATCTCTAGGGTTAATTAATAAATGCAATACTAACGTGGGACAATACAATTAAAGCTATATTGATATCACTATCCCGTTTCGTTTTTTTCTTTCAAAAGTTTTATTTCTAAATAGTGAGCCAGTTCAATTTTAAAATCACTTTCTTTTAATGAAACATTACTTGTATCAATTTCTATACGGTATCCAATTGCCAATCTTAATAAGTCTGTTACCAGAAAAAATAGAAAAGCAATAATAAATACAAGAAGAATGGAATGAAAAACCAATCTTGAAATCCTTACCTCCCCAGCCTTTGGGAAATTAAGCATATATCCCCAAAATAATCATAACCTGTTACATTTCTACTTTGTTCTGCTTTCCTCCCATAACTTTTTGTTATTTCTTCACTATTAAAATCATCATTTAATAAAAGTCCTTCAATGCTTTCCTTACTTAAATCTGTTGTTTTCGTAAATGTATGATGATAAAGGCGAGGAAGAATATGGCTAAAAGAAAATGCCGATAATAGAAGAACCATACCAATT
>NZ_JBALOW010000144.1:0-3769 GCF_036965085.1 Bacillus sp. JJ1532 | reverse complement strand
GTTGAGTTGTTTGTAAAGAATAGTACTTTAACAAACGGGTAGCACTACTGGAATAACGGTAATACTTTTTTCTTCTACAAGTAAAGGGGCAGGTAGAATAAAGTAAAAAATAGCGGTATCTGTAGGTATTTAATATCCACAGATACCGCTTCTATTATTTTGATGACTAATAATGATTAAATTGAGATCCTTTTTTAATTGTTTGTATACTCTATGTATTTTTTAAAATTATTTAAAATTGCCTGCCAACCTTGTTGTTGTAACTCAATTGAATTCGAAGCCTCGGCATCAAAAGTTTCAATTACTTCGGTTTCGTTTCCGCGGTCGTTAAAAGTGATTTTCACTTTTCTTCCATCCTCTATTGTATAAGCAATTACCTCATATAGTTTTATTTCATCATAAACTCCGCTAAAATCGAAACCAAAACTACCATCTTTGGCTTCCATTCTTGAAATGAATTTCCCGCCTACTCTTAAATCATTCTCAGCAAAAGGGGAGTGCCAATCATCTGAAGCAAAGTTCCATTTTGTCATATGAATTGGTTCTGTCCAATATTCCCATACCTTTTCAACTGGTGCTTGAACTGTTGTTTCTACTGTAATCTCCTTAAATATCTCCATTTTTTGCCTCCTATTAAAATAAATAATTTGTACCAAAAGTTACCTTGTTTTATTATAATTAATTTTGAAAAAGAAATCTATTCTGACAATTTGCGTATAAATGGATAGGTAAGACTTATATGTTCATTGTGTAGAAATGTACTTCCACTGACAGGGGAGTTTCTACGATAAGTGGAGACGTATTTTTCTTTTTGAAGTAACGGGGCATTTACTTTAAAAAGGAGTAAAAAGTGTTGGGGAAGAAAATACCTATTAGGAGTAGAAAAAGGATGGCTGAATTATATAATGATTATCAATTCAGATTTAGTATCAAGATTTATAAATGAACAGTATCCAGAATGGTCTGATTTAAATATTACGTCTGTAAAAAATGGTGGAAACGATAATAGAACTTTTCATCTAGGCGATTTATGAGTGTAAGATTACCAAGTGCAGCAGGCTTCTTAGCTTCTGTAAAAAAAATTCTTGATTCATGAGTTTCCGAACGATTTCACGGTTACCCTAATTCTTATTAAATAAAAGGGCGTAAGAATTATACAATGATGGACTGTGTCATTAATTTGTTATAGGAGCTATTAATGAAGAAGAACAAGAAATTATCGGGACTGATAAGCCGCTTGTTCTTCTCATTCTATTTTTGTTGATGATAAAGTATTCAACAAGAAAAACTTAATCAAACTTTAACGATCTTACAGGTAGACAAATTTCGCAATATGGGTTGTTAATCATTATCACCTTGAGCACCATCATATACTTTTAAAATAATGCGACCGCGCCCATGACCTTGTTGAGATATTTTATGTGCTTCATCCACTGTTTCTAATGAAACAAGTTTTGAAATGACGATCCTTAACTTTTTATCTGCAATCATTTGGGAAATTGTCTGAGAAATAATTTTCGTTTCCTCAGGAGAATACGGAGTAAACGGTTTTCCTGTTTTTAGTCCATACATACGTGTTTTATCAGCTGATGGCTGTTCAACTAAAGATAGAAGTTTTCCTCCTTTTTTCACAACGGACCAGGATCTTTCTAACGTATCTCCGCCAATCGTATCGACAACCAGGTCTACATCCTGGACTATGTTCTCAAAAGAGGTGGAAGTATAATCAATGACAGTGTCTACTCCTAATAAGGACAGGAAGTCTAAATTTCTCGCTGAACTGGTTCCTATAACATGTGCTCCCTTCCATTTAGCCAATTGGACTGCAATAGAACCAAACCCTCCTGCTGCTCCATGAATCAGCACTTTTTCACCTTCCCTTAATTCTCCGTCCCTAAATAGAGTATGCCACGCTAGAATAGCACTCGCAGGGATTGCTGCTGCCTCTTCAAATGTTATTGTTGAAAGTTTAGGAAAAAGTTCTTCTCTTGATGCTACGGTAAACTCAGCATAAGTTCCATATTTGCTTCGTCCAAAGACTTCCTGCCCGATGTAAAAATCATGGACATTACGGCCAAGTTTCTCCACAGTTCCTGCAAATGTTGTCCCAGGGGTATAAGGAAAGATTGCAGGTCGACTATCCTTAAAGTAACCTTCACGATATTTCCAATCATACGGAAGGACCCCAACGGTATGAACCCGAATTAACACCTCATCAGAGCTAGGCTCCGGAATAGGAATCCTTTCGAGTTTTAATTGCTCCGGTCCACCGTATTGGTAAACTCGAATGGCTTTTATCATAATGAATCAAATCCTTTCTTTATTTTTTTATAAAAGTTGGCCATTTTGGTCCTCTACATAGATATGAGACAAATATCCAATTTAACATTGCCAGTAAGAAAAACCCAAAATATATATTACTGTAAATTACTGTTTGGCAATAGAAGACAACAGGGTTTAAGGGAGGGAAATTGTTTAACTCAATTAATTTGGTAGTAATTGCTCCACATATGGCAATAGAAAGAAAGTTTGACAAACTGTATACACCGATACCAATGCCTGATTGTTCAACAGATAGTTTTTTGGATATCCAATTGGTTAATGATGGTTGCATAAAAACATATCTAACAAAACAGATCCCTCTTATAGAATCTATCTAATTTTAACAATAGTATTTAAATTTGGTATAATTTTCTAATAGACTACTTTATATATTGATTAGTACAAAGGGGGTACCATAATGGATTATAAAATTGTATTTTTGGATGTTGATGGAACTATAACAAGTCACGAAGATGGCAGCATTCCATCTTCTACTATAGAAGCTATAAAAATATTGAAAAGCAAAGGAGTGAACGTTGTTGCCGCTACGGGAAGACCATTATCGATGTGTAATGAATTACAAGAAATAGGAATAGAAACCTTTATAACAGCAAATGGCGGGCACGTAAAACACAACGAAAAAGTGATTCATAAAGTACCAATGGATAAGAATATTATCTTAGAAGTAATGGATTTTGCCCAGTCGGAGAATAATGGTTTGTCTTTTTATACTGAAGACCTTTATATGAATGGTGTTACAGAGGACGAAATCTTAACAGCATTGAAGGAAACCTTATTTCTCGATGATTATCCTATTACTAATCGTTTAATTCATAAACAAGAGGTATTTTTATTGTGTTTATTTGCAAGTGATGTGGCTGTTGAGAAGTACATACAAAAGTTTCCAAACTTAACATTTAAAAGATGGCATCCATATGTGTTAAATGTTTTGCAGGAAAATGTGTCTAAGTCTTTAGCTATCATGAAAACTCTAGAGTTTTTTGAGCTAGATAATACAGAAGCCATTGCTTTCGGTGATGGAGAAAATGATATTGACATGTTGGAACTAGTTGGACTTGGTATAGCAATGGGGAATGGAAATGAAAAATTGAAAAGTATTGCGGACTTTGTTACCAAAAAGTCTAGTGAAGATGGTATTCATTATGCGTTAAAGAAGTATGGGATAATTTAAATTCCAATGAACTATGGTAAGACTGGCAAACTTTATTTTCAATATCGAAAATTATCGGCACCTATCATAAAAAGCGTATTTTTATTAGTAGTAAAAAGTCTTTGTTTAACTAATTGTTACGTTTCTACAAAAGCGAAGATGGTTTTTTACTAGGGTATAAGAAACATACTCTGACCCATTTTTTTAAGGCGGCGATAGTATTGGTTACTGAACTTAGTATTTCATTATTTATTCCTACTGATTTAATAGATAAGG
>NZ_JBALOW010000143.1:0-7709 GCF_036965085.1 Bacillus sp. JJ1532 | reverse complement strand
CTTTTAAAAACTTATTTTTGTTTTTCATTGCTTACCTCCAATAGATTTGTAGTTTTGATAGTAAACCATTATTAATATAAGAAAATGATTAAAATATTTAGAGTCCTCCCAAATTTATTAAAATCAAGTAAATTATACCATTTATAGACTAGTAACAAAGTTCTGAATATTACGTATTTCATAAATGGTAGTAAAGTAATAGATATTTAATTAGTTTCCTAGCAAAGAACAAATTTTCAGCGCTGAAACCATAAATGCAGGTCAATTTATGTGTACAAAGAATATTTTTACAAAACAGGCCAAAACCTCAGGTCTCTGGCCCAGCTGAGGAGCGACTTAATTTGTTCATTTTAGGCGATGGCTACACAAGCGAGGAAATGGACAAGTTTCGCGAAGATGTGGACAGGAACCAAAACGTCCAGTGGAGTGTCGAGCCATTCCGCAGCTACCGGAACTACTTTAAAGTGTATATGATTGAAACCCCTTCCAATGATTCTGGTATTAGCTGTGACCCTGACGATGGGAATGTTCGACGTGATACAGTCTTTAATCTGCAGTATGCAAGTCAGTGTCCTTCAGACCCGTTAGCCCGTGGTGTCACGTATGGAACAGGTGGAAGACAAGCTCATGATGAAATTGTTAAATATGTAGCTTCTCAAATTGGAATTGCTGCAAATGCTCAAAACATCCAGACGTTAAACATCGCTAACACCGATACATATGGTGGTATCGGTGGTACAAATGCAACAACGACCGGAGGAAGCCATCAGGGACCACTCGTCTCTTTGCATGAACTAGGGCACTCTTTAGACAATTACGTGATGAGTATGCTTATAGTAATCGTGGAATACCGGGTACCCCACATCCTGATTCAGAACCTAGTTCTTTCCATCACACGCGTATGAGTTCAGAAGAGATGATTGAAAAGAAAGATAAGTGGTGGCGCTGGTTGGGTGAAGAGAGTGAATCCGGTGGTATCATCCGTGCTGCCGACCCTGACGGCTATGAGAGCGGACTAACTAGAAATTCTAATGTATGGCGTCCTTGCCAGCATTCGATGATGAGGCATACAGGCTTCTACTTTGATCAAGTCGGACGCGAACACATGACTTATCGAATTACAGGCATGCGAAACGCTAATAAGATGCCATTGAACTCAACACCTGAGGGTGAAGTTGGCTCTAACGATATTTTATGGGTTGAGACAATGCATCCTCGTTTCCACGCACTTAACGTGACTTGGGAGATCAATGGCAAAATGATTGATACAAACAATAGTCGCTACCTAGAGCTGGCTGAACATGATGTTAAACACGGGGATACTGTGAAAGTAACAGTGAATGATCAAACTGAGTTTGTTCGTGACCCATTCTACCTAGACGGACCTAGAATGACTCAAACGAGAGAGTGGACGATTGGTCAAGCACTTCCAAACGTGGAAGTGGATGTAAAGTTTACGAATTCTTCAGCAACAGAGCGTGCTCTAGCATTTAATGAGACCGTCTTTGTTCAGACTACTCATCCAACTGATCGAATTCTAGATGTGACTTGGGAACTTAACGGCGAAAAAATAGCAGACACGAACCACAGCAGGCTTCTAAACTTGGGAGAATTTAACCTACCAAAAGGTTCTTCTATCCTAACAGCAACTGTAACAGACCCAACTAACCCGAACGGTGAATCAGATACAATAAGTTGGACGGTCGATAATGGTCTCGCGACAGCACCTAAGACACTATCCGAGCCACTTGCAAAACCAAAATTTTAAATATATAGAATATTAATAATATTAATACAAAAAGATGTAAAAAAATCAACATTTGAAAAAACTTTTTTTGTAATATTTTTTAAAAATTGTTTAAACATATATGAAAAAATGTAGTCAAGTTATCGGTGCGCTATACGTAAGTAGTGTTTTCAAGTTTAAATATTAAAATATTTTAAATTAACCGTTGATAGTCTTTTGCTAAATTCCTCACATACATATTAGATGGAAAAATATTTGGAAAATACGGAGGAATTTTTACACCAATCGAGTCAGAGAAAACCATAGTAGTTAAAAAGTTTATGCCCATGCCCTTTTGTATACCAAAAGGTCATAGGCATATAAGTGAGAGTGTCCCTTAACATTTGTTTTTTCCAAAATGGATAAAACTTGCGAAGGGTGCAATCCTTGAAGATAACGGAAAGAACTACATATATTTTTTATTTTAGGTAGGAGATTAATTTAGGTTTCCTGCTTTGAAAATTTCACCTGTGCCCAATCATCCAGTTTCTTCACATGTTTTTTTCCAATAGTAAAGCCATACAGAATCAGCAGCAAAATGATTAGCGTAAATAAATCGACTTTGCTTGTGAAAATGAAATTAATAATCCCCATCAGTACTTGAGGAACCACACCTGTAAGGGCAACTAAGACTGCGGCAACCTTGAACCAGAAGTTTGATTTTAACCTGTACCTCGCATATAGGAGGAAAAAGATTGAAGCCCATGCAAGCACCTCAAGTATCACTAAGATAAGCCATTTATTTTCAACTAGAACATTCAAGGTTCCACAACCTCATCTTTTAAGGATTTTCCCTCTAAATTTTTCCGCCTAAAAAGTCGTAAATTACATAGTCATTTTAGGATCATCATTAATTGTAAAACCCGTAAGATCCTCGGCTGTTTCGGTAACCATAACTGGGAGTTTTTTCGCGAACAATTTGCCTGCAAACATATAAAGCAATGCAGTAGAAGCTAAGGAAACAAAGTAATTATAATCCAAGAACATTAAGCCAATTCCTATCCCTATTAAATAACAAGACAAGGATACGGGATTGATTCCATGCCAGTAGGAATATTTCCCCTTGCTGTTAAATAGATCCCCAAGACTGTATTTCCTTTTTCTGAAGTAGAAATAATCTACGACTATGATTCCCAGCGCAGGGCCACCCGCAGCACCGAATACAGCTAAAAATACGTCTAAAATTGGCCCAAACTTCCACGGCTGTAAAACAAACGCAAGCACGCCCACAATGACGGTGGCAGTCTTGAAATTAATTTTTTTAGGGGCAAGCGCGCATATGACATACACTGAAGGGAACAGATTTGCTGCAGTATTTGTTGATAATTGGGCCACGAAAACAAACAACGCGATTATGGCAATGATTGCATTATTTCCTCCGGCCATTAAATCCGTAAGATACGGCAGGACTTCTGCACCATTCATGCCGGGTACTAAAACTACCGTAATAATGCCGATCATTGTAAAAAACATAAATGCAGGCGCAGACCAAATAGTGTACGAAAACAAGTGTGCTCTTGCGGATTTTTTCATGTCGCCATTTTTTATCTTACAGTCCTTTGTAAAATCGTTAAATCCCATAGCAACAGCAGCATAGCCACCTAAACAAACACCAAACCCATAAAGCCAGCTTTTACTTGTTCCCCCTGTACGGCCAAGGTCCCAAACATCCATCAAAGTAACATTATGAGTTTTCATCAATACATAAAACATGATAATACCAATTACAATCATCAGTGGTGCTGCAAATGTCGTAAATCGTTCAATCCCTTTCGCACCGGATATGGTTACTAATATGAGCAGCAATGCATTAATAATTATGGCAACTAGCATATTATTAAACCCAAATACTGCTGTCATGAACATGTTTACTGCGGTTGCGCCTATAAAACCGTTTAATCCTACAAAAATAATCGCAGGCATTGCTCGCACAAGCCCAACAATCTTCCCTCCGAGCGGTCCTGCTACCGCTGTTATGGTTGTGGCGAAGGAAACGCCATATTTCAGTCCAATCTCCTGTGTGGCAAAACAGGCTAAACACACTAGCACCTGACCAATCAGATTAATCCAGACAAGTTCTCCGATTGTATAATACTGTACCAAAGGGGTCATAACTAAAAAGCTTGTCACCTGCACCGCGATTCCGAACCAAATCATACCGATTCCAAATGGACCGATCGTTCTTTTGGAATATTCTACTGGAGCCAACGATTCACTATAGAGGTCATGTTCAGATTTTGCTTGAAAATCTATCATACTATTCCCCTCCCAAATTGTTTTCGAAAAACATCAAATTTACCGTTGCCTCCAGAGTATGAGTCCTTGATGTCAGTCTAGCATCGTTCCACCAACATCAAGGCCTTCACGCGCACCTATACAGCACTGTATTATCTGCCTAGTTCTCCTTTTCCCACCTTGTAAATTCCATATTTACAGATTCTACCAGATTCTGACAGATCTCTTTCCATAGCACTTCGCCCTTGTCCTTAGTTGCTAGAGATGCCTTCCACAGTACACCGCTCTCTGCCGTTATTCTTTTTGGTATAGGCAGCATGTCGTAAAATGGATAGTATTCCGCTTTATCATCTTTTGCCCTCGAAAAATCGACTAGCTCTGGTGCCACATACATCATCACAGATGTTTCAAAAATTGAAGCATGCTCAATCCCCCACCCAGGAAATTGTCCCTCAAATACATACTCCATTGTCTCAGGCTTTAATTCACTAAAAGGAGTTTCAATAATAAGCAACTTTAAATCGGGATAATCATTTTTTCTATCCTCGTACACATTGTAAGCTGCGTCATAGATAAAATTGGAATTCTCAAAATGCCAATTAAAAAGGACTATTTTTCTAAAGCCCGTTCTGATAAATTCCTTAACAACGTCCATAATTACTGCGGTTAAGGTTGACCCGCTAACTGAAGTTGTTCCTGGGAAGGTCTGCCCGCCACCAGTGCAGGGACGCGAGCGAAATCCATAAGTCACAGTAGGTGCAACGATCAAGTTTGTTTCCTTTGCCACATCAAGAGCCATTCTTTCCGATAGAAGTGCATCTGTACATAGAGGCATATGTGGGCCATGCTGTTCCGTTGCACCTATTGGTAGAATTACTCCACATCCATTATCAACAGCATCCCTAACCTCCATCCAAGTCATTTGAGACATTAATCTTTTACTCATTGATCACACTCCCTTTCTACTTTTAGTTACACAATAAAGCAGGCAAAGACCACCTCGTCTTTAACTGATGATGGCAACTAGGACCAGCTGATTGCAGTGCCACAATCATAACGAAGTTTCGAATAACTAAAACAATTGCATACTCTACTCCCTAAGCGATTTTGTTCACCCTCTAAACCATTGATTAGAATCAATGTAAGCGCTGTCAAAAATTGGTTTCCGCTCTCAGGCTTGGTTTATGGAAGCTTTAACCAACGCAATCACTGTTCCTATTGTTCATGATCAAATGAGATCAAATCGCTTATATAGCATGTATACTCGCTTTGTGATGAGACAGAACATTTTTTTGATCTTCTTATTCCCAATGGGTCCTATCTTAAGGAACAAACAAGTAAATATAAAAAGGACATCAAAAACGTATTAAGGTGGACCTACAATTTTTATGGATAGGAAGTGGAAATTGTTATGTTCTTTTTTGGAGAATCGAGCAAAAGATACATCAAAATCTCTCAGTCTTCATAAATTTATTCATAGAGGATAATAATCCGCTTTATGAGGAGGCTATATATGAAAATATGGCGTTTAGGTCATGCGATGTATGTATTGAAAAGCAAAGCAGGGAAAAATTATCTGATTGATCCGTTTTTCGATATGAATCCTGGTTTTGCAAAGGAGTTAGATCATGCTGATTTTTACAAATCAATAGATGCTGTTTTTTTGACTCATGGGCATTTAGACCATACGAGCGGTTTGTCTAAATTTGTTCAATTTAAACCAGATATTATGATTGTTGCGCAATATGATTTAGCCATGATTCTTCTTCAAAAAGGAATGAAAAATGTTTTTCCGATTAATTTCGGCGGGAGCGCTTCACTAGATGATGTACATGTAACAATGGTTCAGGCCTTACATACTTCATCCTATGGCGAAGCTGAGGGATTACCTGTGTATGCTGGGGAGGCAGCTGGCTATATTTTTGACTTTAAGGATGATTATACGATTTACCATTCAGGTGATACGGGCTTAATGCTTGATATGAAGCTGATACAAGATTTCTATCAGCCTGAAATCGCCATTCTCTCATCATCTGGTCAACTTACAATGGGGCCGAAAGAAGCTGCCTATGCTGTTCAACATTTATTAGATGTGAAATATGTTATCCCAAGTCATAACTTTCCAACCGAAAAGACCGCAACCAACTTAGCCTCTTATGCTCAGCTATTAAAGAATTTCCCAATTGTCGGATATATGATGGATAATGGCAGGGAATTAGCAGAATTATTAAAAGACTATTCAAAGACTAAAGTAATTGAACTTTCTTTTGGAGAAGAAAGAGAGTTTACGAAGTAAAACGTTATTGATTAAGAATAAGAGCCTAAACTGTCAAACAAATGGTTTAGGCTCTTTTCTTTAGAATTATTTAACGTATCGGTACATGCTTAAAATTTAAAAATCTAGGATACGTCTCATTCTAATGAGGTAGAAATATATGAAACCATTTCTCTTGCTGCATATGATACATACTTATCTTTCTTTAAAATAATTCCTAATTTCCAGATGATCGGTGGATCAACGATAGGAATGGCTTTTATGAGACTTTGATCTACTTTTTTTGCAACGGATTGAGGAAAAATCGTGATACCTAGATTCTGGCCCACCATCTCCGTGATGAAATCCCAATAGATACTCTGATATGAAACATTTGGTTGAAATCCTACTTGTATACACTCCTGTATAATTTGCTGATAGAGAGTAGAATCATCTGGAAAAAGGACAAATGATTCATCTTTTACCTCCAGCAAAGAAACCTTCTCTCTAGTAGCGAGAGGGTGAGAAGAATGAACAAATAACACCATCTCCTCTTCTACAAACGGTATAACATCAAATTCATCCTCTACAGGTAATGCAGCTACACCTAAATCTAGTATTCCCTCATTTACAGCTTGCTTTATTTTTATTACATGATTTTCTACTAATTGTATCGAAATATCGGGATACAAATCTCGAAAGCCTTTTATGATTTTGGGAAAAAATAAAAATCCTATGAGAGGAGGAACCCCAATTTTTAACTTTCCTTTTTTCAAATTCATCATATCGTTTAAAAGCGAAGATAAATCATCAAGCAATCCTAAAATCTTTTGTCCTTCCTCAAATACAATTTCTCCAGCAACAGTTAACTCAATTTTCTTTGCTGAACGATCAATAAGTTCAACGTTCAACTCATTTTCTAGATTTCGGACCATTTTGCTAATGGTTGGTTGAGATAAGCATAGAACTTGAGCTGCTCGTGTAAAGCTTTTTTGCTTTGCCACTTCTATAAAATAGTATAATTGCTTAGTATCCATCTTTGACCCCTCTATAGATATATTTCATGATTATTATATATATGATTCATATTACCTATAATTTGAGTGGAAGTACACTAGCTTTGATAAGTATTAACAATAAATGGGGCGACATTTTTTACATATGATAGTAATCCGATTATCAATGAGAAAATAAGAGACAATAAAATTAATTGTAACTGCATTTAGAATATAGAAAACTAGCTAAATTTTAAAAATGATTGCTATTTTAAGATAATTATGTTCTACTTCACAGCTTGTAAACTGGAATGGTAATTACCTGCTTTTACCATAGATAAAATGCATGGTTTTTATAATTTATATTCATTTTACTTATATTAAAATATCAGTTACATTAATATATGTTAAGGTATTTTTTGAAAATATAGTATAAATG
>NZ_JBALOW010000142.1:0-14700 GCF_036965085.1 Bacillus sp. JJ1532 | reverse complement strand
TATTTGTACTACATACATAAACCCTTTGCTAAAACTAGCAAAGGGTTTATGTTTTATCAAGGTCTGATTTCTTATTAAATTTCCAACTGCTTGGACTGTAATGACAACATAATGGATGTTGGTGGGTTTATCAAAGTTTTTAAGAACTTTTACAGTGCATCAGAACGCTATTAAAGCAGCCGGGGTTTATGTAGAAACCTCTACAATAAATTCTATATTTAACATAATCCCTTTAGTTTGCCCATACTTTTGACATGATATTAATTAATTTTGATTATTTTTTTAAAAAAGTGCCAGTCCCCCAGTACCTTAAAGAATTGAGCAACAGGCACGAATTATTCAAATAAAAATCGAAAAACTGCAAATCCATAATTCGCGTCCTTTAACTTTCTCATCTCATTACCTAAACTTTTATTTTACTCCTTACTGGCTATATCCTCTCTAACATTCTACCAATCAGTTCCATAGATTTTTCCAAGCGCTCTTGATACGTCCCACTAATACTTACAAACTCAATCCCATTCTCCTCCAATATTTCCTTCAACCGCTTATTATTCTCTTCACGGATCTTTTGTTCCCCATGCACTCTTAATCCATCATCGACCCATTTGACATCAGGCTCCAAATATAGACATAGATCATATTTTTGAATTCGAGCGATTTCATTTAAGACTGTTTGGTGTTTTTGATTGTACAGCTCTGAGTAAAATTGAGTAACCGCTGCTTCGGTGTCGATAAAGACGATTTTATTGGCATTTTTAATAGCTTCATATTCTTTAAGTTTATGGCCGTACGCAATCACCGGGTAATCTTCCTCTATAATAATCCCATCGCAGCCTCCTAAATATTCACAATAATCTCTTCCGTATTCTTTGACATAGGTTGTGTTATAGATAAATGCTAGATTTCTAGTAAGAGTGGATTTCCCACAGCTTTCAGTCCCTAAAATGACCACCTTTTTAATAAAATACGGTTTTACCACCTCGGGAATGTAAACCCAATATTCAAAGATCCCTTTTTCCCGAATCTTGGTAGCAGAAATCTTAACTTGGTCTCTTTTTTCATCAATCAGGATGTGTTTCGCTTCAGGATATAATTCTTTAAAAATTAGTTCGTATTCGATTTCAGAGCTAAAGACAACATCGATTTCTTTCCCAATCGCTTGTCGTATTTTCAAAGAGCCTTCTTCCCAGTTATAATCCTCGTTGCCGTCTTTATCCTCCACTTCCACGACCTTGACATTTTCCATTTCCTTTGTTAATTGAGAGAGCCATCGCAGCCTAATCTGAGCTGGAATGTAGGATAGCTTGCTTCCATCACATATTTCCCGATCCCTTTTTTCACTATGAGAAAGCACAACGTATAATTCATCCACCATTGCAGAAGCTTTGACAATTGCAAACACATGCCCTTGATGCAAAGGCAAAAACTTTCCTCCAAAAAACCCAACCTTTTTCATTTACATCACTTCCCCCTTCTGTTTTTTATATACTTTCGTCCAATTGTAATAACCATATATGCTATTGATTAGAAACGCCGACCACATGACAAGCATCGATACATCATTGCCACCTTGTAAGATCAATGCCTTCACCCAGAGTACAATTGATAACACATTCACCGCGATCCAAAATAACCATTGCTGCGTGTACCTTCTTAACATGAGGATTTGGGCAATGACAGATAATGTCGTAGTTGCGGAATCAATCCAAACCACATTTCCTCCGATTTTTTGTAAAAGCAGCGCATATAGAACAAAAACAATCAGAAAGGATATCATCGTGGCGATCCAGCCTTTTTTCGTTAAAGCGTTGATTTGAATATCTTCACCTTTAATCTTGTTGTCAGTTGTATGCTGCTTCCAAAGATAGATCCCAACAAATTGAAGCGGAAAATAAAACAGGGCATTGAGCATTACCTCACCATATAGGCCATAGCCATACGAGATATAGGCATAGGTTCCTGTTTGGATAATGCCAAAATAATAATTACTGACTTTCCCTTTTGCGACTAAAACAACACAAAACATTCCAGAAATTGACGTGATTAACCCAAGAATCGTATCATCCCAGGCAAAAAACAAGTAAATATTAATAAGCGTAAAAGTTAGAAGCCATAACCTTTCAAAAATGGTCCAATCTCTCCAAATTTTCATTTTTCATCACTCCTTATTAACTATTAATTAACATATTGTTAATTATAAAATGTAAAAAAATTAATATTTGGCATTGTAAATTGAAACAAATGGCTCGTAATCATTAAATCGATACAACTGTGCTTTATTTTTCGACCAGCGATTTGTTTTTTGCGGTTCTCCATCCTTCATGACTTTTTCGATAAAAGGTAATGTTGGAGCTTTCCGAAAAAATTGAGAATCAAGCTTAAGCCAAGGCTCATCCATGACAGTTAACAAAACCCCTTGCAGTTCCGATAGGACAAATTGCTTTGGCAAGAAGTTTTTCGCCAATGTTGTTAAGGACATATCTTTTTTTATAAACCATAAAGCTTCTTCAATAATTTGCCTGTGGTCGAAAGCCAACTCGAGCTGAAACACTTCGTCCATGGAGAATAGCTCCACCTCTGCTGCATCATCTGCTGCTCTCCTTTTGACGAGCTTATTTTCTGGAACAATTGCGTAATGGGCATTTGAAATAATCCATCCCCGCTTATCTCGGCCAAATTGATCATAGACGCCAAAATGCTTGATTCTTAACCCTGTGACTCCTGTTTCTTCGCTTAACTCTCTAACTGCTGCATCATATGCGGTTTCCTCGGGTCTAATAAAACCACCTGGCAATGCCCATTTCCCTGCTTCTATATTGGGGCTACCTTCTTTTGTTTTCTCCGCTCGTTTAATGAGCATGATTTTTAATGTTTTTTGTGGAGGCTTATAAGGTCCCACTTCTGTAGAAATAATAGTAAAAACGGCAATATCACTCGTATATCCATCAGGAGTTCGATATTTGCTCACATCATAATTTAACATTTCCTCGCTCATCTTCTAATCACCTTTTTTGAATTATAATTAACATTTTGTTAATTGTTATAAATATAATATCACATTGTTGCATTGTCTGTCACTAACGAGTTTTGAGAAAATATGTAAATTTTCTCCTGTTAAAGATTCAAAGCCATCCATAAGTAGCTTTTTTATATAATGTGGGCTCCAAAAGCTTATGCCTATGACCAATTACTACCTAAAGGTCATAGGCACATAAATGAATACCGTACTCATACCCAAGTAGCAGCCTAAATTATTGTCTAACTTTTTGGGTTCAGACCATTCTATAGCATGCCCCTTCCGCTGGACTTCGCTTCGTGAAAAGGATAAACGTTCACCGGACGCCACATTCAGTTGCTCTTCGACAACAAATCAATATATTTTAGTTTACTTATTGGTAAAATTAGGTTCCCTTTTTTGGATAAACGCTTCAACGCCTTCTTTTACATCGTTCGTTTGAAAAACATGACCAAAATTTTCAGCTTCCGTAACTAAGCCTTCATGAAGCGGCTGTTCGCAGCCAATGTCAATAGAACGTTTAGCAAAAGTAAGAGCAGGTAAAGAAAAGCTGCTTATAGACTTTGCGAGTTCCAGCGCCTTTTCAAAAGATTTCCCTCTAGGAACGACGTGGTTGACTAGCCCGATTTGTTTGGCTTCTTCTGCAGTTAAAGGCTCACCAGTGAAAATCATTTCTTTTGCTTTCGCTTTGCCAACTAGACGCGGAAGCCTTTGTGTGCCTCCAGCACCTGGGAATAAACCTAATTTAATTTCGGGAAGACCAATCTTGATATGTTCCTCTGCTATTCGAATATCACAGCATAAAGCCAGTTCACATCCTCCGCCTAATGCCACCCCGTTTATGGCAACAATCGTTGGCCGTGACAAACTTTCAATTTTGTTAAGTGGTTCCTGAAGCCAAAGTGACTTTTGCTTCGCTTCCTCCATTCCTTTTCCCATCCATTCCGGGAATCCCTTAATATCTCCTCCAGCTACAAAAGCTTTATCGCCTTCACCGGTAATAATCACGGCTGTAATTTCAGAATCGCTTTCAATTTCATCAATCACAAGATTCAATTGTTCGAGAACGTCAGCACTAAGTACGTTTACAGGCGGATTATCGATCACAATTTTTGCGATTTGGCTCATCTTCGACCACGAAACTACTTGAACTTTATTCATCGGATTTCTCCTCAACTTTCTGATTAGATAGAATTTAACTGCCATTAAGATTGTAAATTCCTTTAAAGAGAGGGATTATTTAACTCAATCAGCTAAACTGATTTCGTAAAATATACTTTTGCACCTTTCCGGATGGAGTACGAGGTATTTCATCAACAAATCTTACTTCTCTAGGCTTCTTATAGCTAGCCAGGTATTGTTTACAGAAATCAATAACATCTTCTTCTGTAAGATTTGACCCTTCTTTCTTAATAATAACAGCGCATACAGCTTCTATATATTTCGGGTCAGGAATACCAATTATAGAAACTTCCTTTACATCCTGATGGCGATATATTACATCTTCAATCTCCGCTGCATAAATGTTTTCACCGCCGCTTCGAATCATGTCCTTTTTTCTGCCTACAATTGATAGATAGCCATCTTGATCGAATACTCCCAAATCTCCTGTTTTACACCAGCCATTCACAAATGTTTCCATTGTTGCATCCGGCTTCCTCCAATACCCCTCTGAAACACCCGGACTTTTAATGGCAATTTCACCAATTTCTCCAAAAGGAAGAGGCATTCCATTATCATCAATAATATTAATTTCTGTAAGAGGCATTGGCTTTCCAACTGTATGGCCTTTCGCAAAAGCATCCTCTGAATCGAGCGCAGCCGCAATTGGCTGACCTTCAGTTAAACCGTAAACTTGAACAACACCAAGATGCGGAAACTTCTTCTTTAACTGTTCAAGTGCCCATGGCATTAACGGGTCACCGCCGGAATAAATCGTTTTTAACGACTTTAGCTGATACTTATCCAGCTCAGGATAATTTAGCATCTCATAAATCATAAATGGGAATAAAAAGCAATCAGTTACATTTTCGCGTTCAATTACAGAAAGAATTCTTCCAATCTCAAAGCCTTGGCTTTTAGTAATGATGACAGATCCGCCCATCATCAAGATGGGAAGTGCAATATCTTCCATCGCTCCAACATGATAGAGAGGTCCAGTCGTCATCCCAATTTCTTCCCCAGTAAACTTCCATTTTAATACCTGTATAGCTGAAAACCAGTATGTTGTATCATGGGTCCAAATTGCACCTTTAGGTCTGCCGGTTGTCCCTGATGTATACATAAGCATAACTGGATCGTTTAGCTTTATGTGAATTACTTTGACTTCATCTGCTGAACCGCTTGCTAAAATACTCCAAGGCTTAGACCAACTCGGAATCACTTTTTTACTATTTTCGAGACAAATAAAATGCTCAACAGAAACTTGATGAAGAACCGATTCCAGCTTTTGGGATAAGTTTGAATGAAAGCATAATATTTTCGTCTGCGAATCATTTAATGCATATTCGAGCTCGGCACTTGAAAGCCGAAAATTAAGCCTAACGGCAACAGCTCCAATTTTTGCAACAGCAAAATAGAGTCCGAAATATTCGAGACAGTTATAAAGCAAAATACCAACACGGTCTCCTTTTCGTACACCTAGTTCGCATAGCTTATTTGCATAAGCGTTTGATATATGGTGCAGATCCGAATACGTCCATGAGTTTCCCGTTTCTTCTCGTATGGCTATTTTTCTTTTATTCAACGGATTTAAATCATTTGCCATTTTTCTTGTAAAAAAACCTACATCCAATGAAATTCCCCCCATTTCCTGTGCATCGTTCTCACCTTTTATGTTGCAAGTTAAGTGCCAAAATTCCAAAGTCATTATTATCAATATTTTCCGAATTCACCGACCGTATTTGCCCTTGATTTTTCTGCCTTACCGGAAAAATCATTTCTAATACTGGTTAATTTTTCAAAGAAAGGTGACTATCCCCCATTTCTTTAACGCACTTGGGGATAGTCACCATATTTTGATGTCATAGTTTGCTAGATTTACAATTCTTCGTGTGAAGTCACCAATGTTTCGAGTAAAAATGAAATGTATCTGAACCTTGCTGGGAGAATTAGATGACGTGCAAGGCAATAGGATGTCTAAGCAGCCAACAAAGCTCAAAATGTTATATGGGCTGGAGTAAACAGAGGGGAGCGATGGGATCCATTAGGGACCTCTCTTTTTTCCAACCTAGGAGGAATCCAATATTGCAAAATCAGAGGAGAGGATTCAGCGACAACCATAGTAGTAAAAGCTTGTGCCTATGACCTTCTGGTAACAATCGCTTATATAGCATGTATACTCGTTTTGTGATGAGACAGAACATTTTTCCTCTTTTTATTCCCTATGGGTCCTATCTTAAGAAACAAACAAGTAAATATAAAAGGACAGCAAAAAAGTAATTTTTTTATGGATAGGGAGATTAAGAGGAATTGGAAATTATTATGTTCTTTTTTGGAGAATGAGCAAAAGATACATCAATATCTTTCAGTCTTCATAAGTTTATTCATAGAAGATAATAATCCGCTTTACGAGGAGGCAATATATGAAAATATGGCGTTTAGGTCATGCAATGTATGTATTTAAAAGCAAAACAGGCAAAAATTATCTGATTGATCCGTTTTTCGATATGAATCCTGGTTTTGCAAAGGAGTTAGATCATGCTGATTTTTACAAATCAATAGATGCTGTTTTTTTGACTCATGGCCATTTAGACCATACGAGCGGTTTATCTAAATTTATTCAATTTAAACCAGATATCATGATTGTTGCACAGTATGATTTAGCCATGATACTTCTTCAAAAGGGAATGAAAAATGTTTTTACGATTAATTTCGGCGGGAGCGCTTCGCTAGATGATGTACATGTAACAATGGTTCAAGCCTTACATACTTCATCCTATGGTGAAACTGAGGGATTACCCATTTAAGCTGGAGAGGCAGCCGGCTATATTTTTGATTTTATAGATGATTATACGGTTTATCACTCGGGAGATACTGGTTTAATGCTTGATATGAAGCTGATACAAGATGTCTACCAGCCTGATATCGCCATCCTCTCTTCATCAGGCCAGCTTACAATGGTCCCGAAAGAGGCTGCCTATGCTATTCAGCATTTATTAGATGTGAAATACGTCATCCCAAGCCATAACTTTCCAACCGAAAACACCGCAACCAACCTATACTCTTATGCTCAACTAACAAAGAATTTCCCAATTGTCGGCTATATGATGGATACTGGTAAAGAGTTGGTAGAATTATTGAAGGATTATTCAAAGACAGAAGTGATCGAGCTTTCTTTTGGGGAAGAAAGAGAGTTTACGAAGGAAAACGTTATTGATTAAGATTAAAAACCTAAACTGTCAAACAAATGGTTTAGGCTATTTTCTTTAAAATTAGTTAACGTATCGGTACATGTTTAAATTTAATATTTATTATTTAGGCTCTGTTAAATTTTAATGTTGATTTTTAAAAAGATTTACAAATTTCCAATTAACGGAAAAGGATTGAATCATTGATTCCATCCTTACAATTTCTTTTACTTTATTGATTTTGTCCGAGAACTTATTTAACTAATTCCTAATAAAAGTTAATTAAATATTTTGTTAAAATATTCTCAGTTTTAAATTGCCCTTTGCCTTACTACGATGGTATAAGTAAATCAATAAAAATATAAATGAAATAAAACATAGAAGCTTTATGATTAACATCTACCATATTATTATAAGAATTTTATAAATGACCGTATTCTTAATAGTCCGGTTTTTATTAAATTCCGGTAATTAATCTGGCACTTGATGGGCTGGATAAAGGTAAATTTCTTTTCCTCTGTAAGTACCTTCAGTTGCTTGTATAATTCTTTCCACTCTTTAATTCCAAAATAGATATGGGCCCATGCTGCTCTTAAGTATTAATTGTGGTATCCTTCAAACCTTTTTGTTTAAGTGCCATGATATAGTGATCCACTAGCTTTTTATCAATAACAGCAATACTAGCAACAGTTAACTCATCAGTGAACCGAAAAAAATGAATTAAGTTTTGGACATAGAACCGGATTGTCATTTCAGATAAATTTTTAATACTGTTATCAAGCTGAAAATCATCATATAACTTCTTAATAGTTTTTTCTACTGGGGCTGCGGTTATCCTTTTCATTTTTCTTCTCTTGGTCAATTCTTCGTCTCCCTTTAAGAAATATTGGTCTTAAAGGTACCTATTAACCGAAATTGTCCACACGATTAGCATTTCGCTTTAATTAAAAAGGCCAATGCTTGAATCGATTCTAAGCATTGACCTATAAGGCTTTAAACCTATAAATGATACCGGTGGCCGGGGTAGAAACAGCTCCCTTCATAAACAATGAATTTTTGTGGTTTCCAAATATGCTTATGTAAAAATTAGACGCACTGCTATATTTTCCGTAAAATACGGTTTTCCGCAAGTAATGCCTTCTTTACCATGGGGGCTATCAGCAAATATTGCACAGGTTAAAGTTGAAGGGATATCTTTGGTTTTTATGATTCTACATCCTTAAAAGCATCTTTAAATGAATCTACTTTAATCTCAATATCTTTATTTAATTTATTTAGAACCTCCTGAATAGGTTTTGCCTCTTGTCCCATAAGTGTTTGTCTGATTTGATCTTTCACATCGCTTAATGGCTTTTCCTTTCTATCTGTTACCTTAATAATGTGATAACCAAACATCGTTTTGACTGGCTCGCTTACTTCATCTTTTTTCAATTTTAAAGCAGCTGCAAGAAATGTCGGATCCATTTCCTTGTTTTTGCCGGAAAGATAGCCTAAATCTCCGCCAGCTAATGCAGACACCTTATCTGTTGAATGTTTTTCTGCTAATTCGGCAAAGTCCGTTCCTTTCTCTAATTCCTCGGCAATTTCTTTTGCCGTCGACTCCTTATCCACGAGAATATGGCTAGCTTTCACCTCCGTGTATTCGTCTATATGTTGTGCATAATAATCATTGATTTCTTTATCTGAAACTTCCACCCCCTCGGTTGTTGCTTTAAAGAAATAAAGGGTTTGTTTAATTTGTTCTATTAAATCCTCTTCGTCTTTAAAACCCTGTTGGATGATAAGCATTTCAAATCCAGCTTCATCTCCGGCCAGTTCCTTTATCTCGTTCAACCGTTGATTCACCTCTTTATCAGTTACCTCATACTTACCTTCCAAAATTTGCATATAAACCAACTTCTGAATCAATTCTTTCCCCCGCTCGGTACTTGACACTTCTTGAAATAAATCATCTTCTGTAATCGTTCCATAGTCCGTTTTTACAAGTACCTTGCTCTCTTCGCCTGACGTTTGCTTCGTACAGGCGCCAAGTATTAAGAGCAATGATAATATGGCTAAAACTGTGATTGTTTTCTTCAACTATTTTCACCCCTACTTTTGACAACTACCCAAAGTCATTGCCCTCGATGGATTTTAAAAATCGGCTTACAATCATATAAAAATCTAATAAATGGATGTAACCGTTTCTCAACCTACTTAAATGTGGCGGGACAGTTCGTCAACTGTCCCAGCCATTCCATTGTTTTTGTTTCCTATGAGTCCCACAAACTCACAATTGTTCCCCGCGCACCAGGCATCGCTGGCATTAGGAGGTATTTTCTAAAAAGGTGAATCTACCTTATTGCCAGATCTCAATCATTGCATCGGCATACGCTTTCAAGCTGTTATACGCTTTATCGGAGATCTGATCCGCATCTTTCTTAAGATCTAGGAATTGTTTGAAGTCATTAATATGTTTGACAACTTTATCTGGAGAGCCATTCTTTTCAAATTGTTCCACAGATCTTAAATGTGCTTTCAGTGCTTGTGCTGCACCTGCTTTGAATTCTCCCTCATTGTTAAAGCTATCAATTACAGAGCTTATACCTGTTGCGCTAAGTTTACTAGGTAATAGATTCGTCACAGAATCGCTTTGACTAGAGTCTGTCTCTGATGTAGCTGTAAACGTAAGGCTTTCTGGAGCTGTTTTGCCCTTCGGAATTTTCACGTATACAGGTACAGCGACGGTTGCGCCAGGTTCCACAGCAACTACGTTGTGCTCAAGCTGCACTTCCCAATCATTGCCAGCGGAAGCGTTGACACGAATAAGATCCTTCGCTTCACCGGTATTAGTGACATTAAAATGATAGACCGCTACTTTGTCTTCTACAGCAGGTTGTACATTACCAGTGCTTACATCTACCCCGCGTTTATAGTCACCTGAGCCCTCAGTGTGACGTACGGCAACCTGATAACGAAGTACTCCTTCAGCGTCTTTGTTGTTCCCTAAAACGTAGAAATGAAGTTTATTGTATGGATCGATGTACTCACTGACAATTGCGGCTTGATCAATAGAACCATCGAATTGTCCGGAGACCAACGTTGCTCCATTACCAGATTTGAATAACGCATCAAGTAATTGACGAGGGTCACCTTTACCAACCATAGCTGTTGTGCCGTCAGGTCTCGTAAAGTCCTTCAGATTGATATCCTCAGGATGTGAATCGACTACCCACATAAACGGGGCAGTCTCTGCATTTTTTGTTTTGGCTATCAATACCCCAGAGTCAGCTGCAAAGGAATCCGCACCAAAGCGGTCTACCACTTCAATGGTGTAGTTATTGTACTTGTTGTTGTTGTTATTGCCTATTTTATCGTTACGCCAGTCACCGGCTAGGTAATCTGTTGGTGTTAAATCTTCATTCATGCTGATGTTGATACCGTGGATTCCGGTTCGGCCAAATTTACTGCCAATTGGCGCTTGACGCGCGATCACATCCGCAAACACCGGTCCAGATTCTTTTAATTCATCACGGTTTAACTGCAGGACTTCATCATCAGATACAAACCCTTGTTTCATCTTATTTCGAAGCATATGTGGTGCCGATAAAGAAGCACCAAGGGTAGATGGAATCATCCAGCGAGTGTGTGTTCCACCGGGGCCGTTAAATGAACCACGGCTCATCGTTTCCCAATAACCCGTATAGGTTCTAGGGTCAAGAGCCGCATTATTGTAGTTATCGCCAAGACCGCGGAGATGGCCAAATTCGTGAGCAAATGTCCCCATGCCATCACTTTCACCTTGGATAGAGACACGAATCGTTTTGCCATTTATTCTTGCACTAGATGCAGCCGACCAAATCGTTTTGGCTGCATAGTAGGATGTCCATGGTACATAGCGAGTCGGTGCCCAGTTTGGTGTGTTTTCAAATCCAGGTAAATCCGGCGGTCCAAATTCATCAGACACTGACTCCCGATTCAGGAACATCATTTCGCCGAATTCTTGCCATACAGTCGATTCATCATAGCCGGCATGAACGATGAACGCAAAGTCATACTCTTCTCCAGATGCAGTTAAGTCAGCTGCAGCCGCATTTACACCATCTGTAAAAAGGTTTCCACTTGGATATTGCTCTGGCTTGGTACCAGGATTCATAGAGTTAAGCCCATACTGAAATTCGTATTTATCCAAGCGGTATGGACCATACGAATCAAGGCTTACGCCCCATTTCCCCTGAGAGTTCTCTTTCCAAAAGCCATCGATTGTCTGATAATTGTTAAGTTCACTTGGAGTATTTAGAAAGTCCTTCCACCATTGTCCTAGTTGCTCACGTGGTATTGCGTCGACTTGTGGGTTACCAGCGATCTCTGAACCCTTCGGTTGGGTCAAGATAAAATCCTGATCCGGAAAGTCAACCAAAATCAAGGCCCCTCTAAGTTCTGTTTCAGGCTGAATATCCGCTGTATTCCAGTCAATTCCCGGGACCTGATTATAATCATTCCACGTCATATCCTCTGGGTTTACCCATGATAGGGGATCCACTGGGTCGGGCATTTGGTCTAGCCCTGGTTCCGCAGCAAAAGCAGCGGATGACATTGCAAGCATGATAGTGGTTGTTAATGCGGTAATCTTACCTCTAAGCTTCAAAGCCATTCTCCTCCCTCTTGGTTAAAAACCTACCTTGTATGTAGGTAATCATTTCAAACAATGCTACTGCCTATTAAAATATAAGGTGCTATACCCTTGTCCGACATACGGGCAAAAAAATAGAACTTCTAGCAAATTAAGATACTTCATGTCTGTATTTGGAATATAAAATAATTAGCAAGCTTCCCCCTGATGGTTGTGTATTATCGGCATTTCTTAATCGTTAACCCTTTTACTGCCCCTCTGCCCCACTGCCCCCCTCTCACAGCTTAATGCCCTTCTAGGTTTATCACCCCCCCTCAAACCGCATAGCCATAAATCCGACAACAGGCCATAAAAAAATGTCAGCATCTTCATGAAATCTACTGTTTGGGTAAGCTTGGCAATCTACAAATAAAAGAATCTTCTATCGGAAGTTTGCAAGGCGCATAAATATAATGCTAGTTATGTAAAATATTAAATAAATTCTTTTAAACCTTAAGTTCATTATAAGTATTATTTATAGAATATTCTGTCAACTAACGATGCAAAATTAATGTTTTTATCGACAATACCCTACATGTAACTTGTTAAATAGGTTGTAATCAAATGTTAAATATTGTGAATTAATGTTCTCGAAATTAAAAAACTTCGACAAGAAAATCAACAAGCGAGAGTGTTTTTTGAAGGGATTTTACTTCAAATTCACATGGCCAAAACTACACTAGGAAGCAACTTTCTTCTTATTACATGAAATAATAATTGAGAAACCTGTCCTCTAGCACATTGGCTAGGGGGCAGGCATACTGGCAAAGGCTATACTATTTTACATTACTCCCAATTTATCGCTTTAGGTCCACCAACAATGGGTAATATTATTTTGCTACGCTCAGGGTCAATTGAAATTTTCGTTCCTGCTGTTGGACGAATTGTATAATCATAATCACTTGAAATGATAACGATACCGAGGCGATCTCCAGGGTTAAATACATAGTCATCTGGCTGCATATCCCATGTAAATGTATACTCACGACCCGGTGTTAAGGCAGTTGATCTTGTTTTATCATGTATGTTTTGTACATCCATCCAGCCTCTAGTAATTATTTCTGTTTTATCAGCACCGTAGTTTACAAGTAAAGCTGTCAGGTTTGCAACAGGTCGATCAATACTTGCGCGGATTTCTAACTTAGGTGTACCACTGATACGAACGGATTCTGTAAGAGCTGGTGTCATGTAAACGAGTCGATTCTCAGAGTTCGTTTCTAGATTTGTTACTAACTCATTAGCTTTAATTAAAGGATTATCAATGAAATACTGATCCTGCTTATTTTTGTTTGGGACAGGTTTTAAGCTAAATGTTCCTGTACCATTTGTAGAATCTGGTTGTAGATGTAGTGTTGTTGGAACAGTGCCTACAGCTGGCCAGTTTTGCTCTGTTGTCCAACTTCGATCTTCACGTTGAATGTCAACCATGGGCTCATTCATGATGTCATTTTCAATATCATATAACCAATAGTCAAACCATTTGTTCAACATAGTATTCCAGTCAGCTTTATACGAGGTAGGACCAGCATGTCCACCTTGGTGTAACAACAACTTTCTTGGGACATTATTCTTCTCTAAGGCATTCCACCAATCGGAGAATTGTTTTGTTTTTACATTCCAGTCATTTAACCCATGCACGACAAATACACTTGCATCAATATTTTTAGCATCCTTTACATAGTCACGCTTAGACCAAAATTCATTGTAATCACCCGATTGACGATCCATTCCTTCAGTAAGTTCCTCAATTACTTGTTTACAAACTTCTGGATTTGCCCTTGTTAAAATAGCCTCCGCCATGTTATCGGCATCTTCTCCTTGATAACCTCCTGGTGCTGTAACAAGCCCATTGGCACGATAGTACTCATACCAGCTACTAATTGCAGCGATTGGAACGATTGTTTTTAAGCCTTCTACTCCTGTGGTTGCTACAGCATTAGGGAGGGTACCGTTATATGAAACTCCTGTCATACCAACATTTCCGGTAGTCCAATCAGCTGTTACTAGTTCACCATCTGCTGTATAAGCATTGGCACGTCCATTTAACCAATCAATAACCGCACGAGTGGAAAGGATTTCACTTTCATCACCTGTTGTTGGACAGCCATTCGACAAACCAGTTCCAATGCTTTCGCCTAGTACAACGGCATAACCCCTAGGAACGAAATAATTATCATATGAAGTTGGAAAACGATCATTTGTATAGGCAGCATATGGTTTGCCACTATCTTCACCGGCTTTTCCTTTTTTCGGAACAGCATCGTGTTCTACATCCACATCATATACGGGAACATTCTTTATTCCGGATCGATAAGGAGTCATTTCATAGATGACAGGTACCTTCAAACCTTCCTCGGTTTCTTTTGGACGCATAATATCAACTCTAATCCGATCGAAATTACCGTCCCGATCACTGTCTACAGTTGTTTCTACAAAAATACGTTCTGTAATCGCATCTTGATGTGAAAACACTGGCTGGGTCATTCCATCAATAACCTCAATCTCAGGTATAGAAGAGTGATTTTTCCCATTTCCATCCTGTGTAAGTTCACCTGCAGAAGTAATAGTACTATTAAGTAGTAAAGGAATTGATAAAGCTGTACTCATGGCTACTTTTAAAAACTTATTTTTGTTTTTCATTGCTTACCTCCAATAGATTTGTAGTTTTGATGGTAAACCAT
>NZ_JBALOW010000141.1:281-1120 GCF_036965085.1 Bacillus sp. JJ1532 | reverse complement strand
TTCTACTCGACTAGTTAAATAAGGTGCTTGGGTAAAATAGAGATTAAAAGGGAGGGATGGAGTGTTATGGCTTCTGGACGAGATGAAATGATAAAGGCACTGAAAATCATTCTTATTCCAGTATTAAGAGATAAGGGATTTAAAGGTTCTTTCCCGCATTTTCGACGGAGGTTAGAAAACCGAATTGACCTTATGTCTTTCTATTTTGATAAATATGGCGGTGGGTTTACTGTTGAAATAGGTGCTTCACCATCCAATGGCTACACAATTAAGGGGGGGCCTCATATTCCTCCTGATAAGGTAAATACTACGCACCATGTTCCTATGACATGGCTTGAACCATATGAAAATCATGATTCATACAGATATGATGAAGAACCTGTTCCGGATGATATTTACGAAAAATTAGCATATGAAGTTGCTACTCTTTTACCTAAAGCTGAAGAGTGGTGGAATTCAGATAAAATAGCTCGGATTATTAAGAAAAAGACGAAACAACAAGGTTACATAACTTTTGATTGAATATATATCCCGTTATTAAGCTAACGAAGCAGGTTAGTTCAACAAAAAAATTGAAACTTAAAGGGTTTTTAACCGTATCAATTAATTTAAAGGGATTAATTAGGGAGGGGTTTTATGATTTTCGTTATATTAGTGTTATACGGAGTTATAGCAGGAGTTTTCATTTCAAAAAGAAAAATGAAAATGTATCAAGCTGTAATACCCATGATAGCTTTCGCAATACTTTCAAGTGTTGCTTTGGGGCAAAATTATACAGTGAGCTTAATTCCTGAAGCTAACGATGGCATAGGAATTTCAAATTTTTTAGCTGCATTTTT
>NZ_JBALOW010000141.1:0-158 GCF_036965085.1 Bacillus sp. JJ1532 | reverse complement strand
ATTCATTCTTTTATATTTTTTACTTCTAATTGTTGAAAAAATAAAATCGAATGTTGAAGCGTAAGGCTTATTGTGCTAACTGGTGCTTTACTTCAATAACAATATTCAACAATCAGGCGTCATTATGAAACAAAAAGTAAAAGGGATGATACATATTA
>NZ_JBALOW010000140.1:259-1649 GCF_036965085.1 Bacillus sp. JJ1532 | reverse complement strand
CGCCTTTCAAGGCTATTTCCAAAAAAAAAGTGGTAATTTATAAGTGAACAAATTTATTTTTCCTTATTTTTAAAAAATATTTAGAGTTGTTTGAAATAAAAGCAATGTAGTCCGGTACATGAAGAAGGAATTTAAACTGGATGATTCGAATAAGTTTTAGTGAACTTGGTTTTGTTGAATTCTCAAAATAAATGATTGGAGGATTTCATTGAAAACATTTTTTCGTTATATGGTCGACAGTAGCAAATGAAGATAATTTTGATGCGTATGAATGGCTGTTTTCGAAATCGATTGAGGATTATAGTTATCGTCACCCGGAAGATTCGGATTACCCTGCCATGTTGGAGAGAATTAGAAGCTGGAGAGAAATGTATCTCCAAAATGGAAGGGACACACTTGGTTTTGGTTTATACCTTTTAAGGAACGATTAATTTATTCTATACTCAGATTTTTTCATGTCTTTTAACTTTGAAAGATTACACTAAACAGTGAGGAGATTGGTTTTATGCAAGTTGTAGCCAAAATATTTTTAAAACAACTCGACATGCATTGCTATAATAATGAGTGGTTTGCATCCATGGATCAGGCGCTTCAGGGAGTCATCGCAGCTGAGGCAGCATGGACAAGTTCGGGAATCAGCAATTCGATTTGGCAGATTGTCAACCACTTGATATTTTGGAATGAAGACGTAATCCATCGAATTAAGGGCACAGAGAATCCGAATAAGGCAGAAGACAATGAAGAAACCTTTGGAAATCCGGGGGATCCAGAAGACGAAATTGGGTGGGCCCAGACAGTGCAGCGCCTTAATGAAGTCATGAATAAATTAAAAACGGTCATTGCGGACCTTGACGATGAAAAGTTAAAAGCTCCGTATGCAGCTAACAGGTACTCTATTGAGCGATTACTCAGCAATATCATAATGCATGATACGTATCATCTCGGCCAAATTGTTCTGTTGCGAAAGTTGCAATCCTCTTGGGGTGGCGTTGATTGGTCCTAAAGCACCATAATTCAGCGACCTTTCTCGCCCAGCCGTAGAAGCAGTATTGACGGTGTGAAGCCATTTTCATTCTCTATGGTGAAGCGGGTGATTTTCCTGCTTTATGGATGGCAAAATGGGTGTGTTAGTCAAATAAATTAGAACGTATTTGCAGAGCGATCTTTCGCATATTTCATTGTTCAACAGTCCGGCGCTTTTCTTAAATAAGAAGGCGTCTTTTTGCATGTACAACACATTTAGGGATTGAGTTTAAAGAGGTGTAAAAAAAGATTGTGAAGTCCTGCACTTAAAGTAAAGGGGGCTTTAGTTAAAGAGGAAATAAGTGATTTTATGATTGAAATCATAATTTAGTTAATCCATTAAAGGGCGCTTTTCTGAAATAAGGAA
>NZ_JBALOW010000140.1:0-227 GCF_036965085.1 Bacillus sp. JJ1532 | reverse complement strand
AGGGCCATTTAATGGAGTATATTACGTTAAAATTGAATTAATTAAAAACCAGAGAAGGGAGGATTCTTATATGGACTTAGCTTTGGAAATTGCGCGTATTTTACTACCTGTTGTAATGGTGGGGGGATTGCAGTATTTGTAGTTATAAGAATGAAACATAAATATAAGAAAGGACCCTGGGTAAGAAAAAAGCCAAAAGCGCTCAAAATTTATTAGATAGTTAATAC
>NZ_JBALOW010000139.1:0-2789 GCF_036965085.1 Bacillus sp. JJ1532 | reverse complement strand
GGGCCAGATTGTTGAATAGGGTACTTTACTTTAAGAACAGGCTGATATTGGCGGCTTTTTCTTATCCAACTTAAGGCATTCACTTGTTTTCATTTTTAGAAGTTGTTTAAGCAAATCGTTGATTTTATCCAATACTACGATGATTGCCCAATCCCCTCTTGTCTTAAGGAATATATATACAATGGGAAGGTGTTTTTCCTCCCAATATTCCTATTTAAGTAGGTATTATCATGGAAGAATTTAGACATGAACATAGAGAAAAAAAACCTTTTGTTTTATCGTGGTATTGTTCATTCTATTGATCATTGTCGGAGCTTCTTTTATGATGAGCGGCTACTAGTAAAATATAGGCAGCTACTAAGTGGGAAAGGACCGATTAGGTTTATCTGTCTTTTTTCATCTAGACTTCTGAATTGAAAGGAGGATGAATTAAATGCCATTTGGATTTAGGGGATTTGATCGAAGAGACAGGTTTTTTCGCGA
The DNA here is from genome assembly GCF_036965085.1 of Bacillus sp. JJ1532. Taxonomy (NCBI): domain Bacteria; kingdom Bacillati; phylum Bacillota; class Bacilli; order Caryophanales; family Bacillaceae; genus Bacillus; species Bacillus sp. JJ1532. The sequence continues at coordinate 2,306 of NZ_JBALOW010000139.1, read as the reverse complement.
CGGCTTTAGAAGAAGACGTTTTTTTCCCATTGAAATTGAAATCGAATTAGAGAGAAGAAGACGTTTTGAATTCGAAAGAAGACGACGTAGATTCTTTTAAGCACAAAATTTAACCAGTGTTTCCATGAGCCTGCGTAAAAGAATAGTTGTCATCACAAGCAGCTGTTCTTATTGAACAAATTGAAAGTTATTAAACATAAGGCGTTTTTCACTTTAAGAATAGGCTGCTATAATTGGCAGCTTTTTTCTATTTGAAAGTTATACAGCTAATGGCGTTCTTTCCTTCAATATGGGGCAAGGCATTTTTCTTCTTTAAGTAACGGATGCAGTTTAGTTGAAGAATATTCCCGAAGAAAAAGTACCCTTCTAACAAAGGATGCCTGCATTTAGTTATTTTGTTTGGCTTTAACGTTCTGCTTTTGACATCAATTGCTCGCCACTCCATCCTATTTTTATTACTAAAAGTGATAGTAACTAAATCATATGGGAAATGTGAGTACCTTCAAATGTTGTTAGCAGCACGGTGACATTAAAGTAGCGGTAGGTTTTGTGTTTTACCTTCTGTTTGATTTGGAGAATCTGTTGGAAATAAAACTGTCTTGGTTTGCCGAAATGTTTTTCGATTGCTTTGTCGATGGATAGAAAAAGTAAATTGAGGATCACATCATCACGCATTTTACATCATTTTGGTTACCGTTTCAGCTTTGACAGGAGAATAAGAGAAAAGAGGTACCCAAGCAATCAATTTTAAAGGCTTTTTTTCATAAAAATCCTCCATTCAATGCTGCTCTTATTATAAACGATTAAAGAATTCTTATTAAACTAACAAGGGCTTCTTTTAATAACAATCAATATTCAACAATCGGGCGCTATCCTGGAACAAGGATAATTGCTCATTTTCCATTTAAGGGCCAATAAACGGAATAAAACCCCTCAAACAAATTCGGATATTTATGTGGGATTGTGAAGAAATGTACTTAAATAACAGGGTCAGGTTGGTTAAAGAAGAAGGTATTTATGGGTGGTTTCGAGAAACTGTAATTTATCGTAAATAGAGGGGGAATTAAAATGTCAGAAACAATAATACAAAATAAGGCTATTAAAGGGCTTGATGAATTAAGGTTAGTAGGTTTTCGAGTTTTATGTTCTGGCGACCAATATTTAGTTGAAATACCCAAAGCGTCATTAAGATTATGCGAGCGTATAAGCGAAATTAAGCAGGTTGTTAATCCCATTGAGCAATTTGGTGCGTTTGTTGTGGAAAATGAAACTGCTGATGAAGATGGTTACTGGGTTTGTGTTGAAGTAAAAGAGTACGAGGATATTCCAACTGATATGGTAACTCTAACCATACCACCTCAAAAATATGCCGTTAGGAGACATAAAGGTTCTAATTATAAAATAATGGAAGCATATAATGACTTACATAAGTGGATTGAAGATAACAACTATGTAAGGCTAAAAGATAAATGGCATATAGAAAGGTTTTATGATTGGAAGGATACCGAAAAAGTAGATGTAGAGTTGTTAGACACTATTGAGTAAAATTTTATTCAGCTAAAGGGCGCGTTTATTTAGGAGCGCGTCTTTATTTAAGTGCGAGTTTGTGGAAGAAGAACACTAAAAACGAAAATTGTATTTTTAGGTTAAATTTTATAGAAAAAATTGTGAAAAAGTGTACTTATGCCATCGGGGGAGATTACTTAAACAAACAACTTCTTTGTAGCAGGGGATATTATTGTACTAATAGACATTGGTTAATGATAAGGAGGGAGGAAATATGGACAATATTAAGGAAGTATTAGATGGGTACTTTACAGCTTGGAATGACGGTTTAATTAGTAAGAATGGTGACGGGATTAGAAATTATATGTCAAAAAATTTTGTAGGTTATTGGGCACATTCAAATATAGATAAACCTGACTCATACTACTATGACTATGACCTCGATAGCATATTAAAGCAAATGGATAATGCTAAAAAAAGTTTTGAAACTGTTTCAATCACTGAACGCAGAAATGGAGAGGAGTATTTAGTTTTAGGAAAAGAGACTAATTTAATAAAAGCAGAGCCATATACTGCTCAATGTATGCTTGTATGGAGAAAAGAAGATAGTGAGTGGAAATTATTAAGAGAATATATTGAGTTGGAAAGGTAATTTCTTATTCAGCTAAAGGGCGCATTTCCTGAGTAAAGAAAGTGTCCCTTTTCTTGTTTTTCTGGGGTTTCTATGAATCAGTAATTTGTTATTGTCTGCGATTGTTGAATAACCAGCGTATGAAAAAGACTCTCCTTGAACATAATAG
>NZ_JBALOW010000138.1:0-2623 GCF_036965085.1 Bacillus sp. JJ1532 | reverse complement strand
AATGATGGCGGTTGTGGCGAAGTGGTTAACGCATCGGATTGTGGTTCCGACATTCGTGGGTTCGATTCCCATCAGTCGCCCCATTATATTAAATAGTGGAACCTTTATTATAATTTTTGATATAATAACATTAATATTTTATTTTTTTGGGCTATAGCCAAGCGGTAAGGCATCGCACTTTGACTGCGACATGCGTTGGTTCGAATCCAGCTAGCCCAGCCATTTGCGGAAGTAGTTCAGTGGTAGAACACCACCTTGCCAAGGTGGGGGTCGCGGGTTCGAATCCCGTCTTCCGCTCCATTTTATATTAAGGCGGCATAGCCAAGTGGTAAGGCATAGGTCTGCAAAACCTTGATCACCGGTTCAAATCCGGTTGCCGCCTCCAATTTTTAAATTAAGTTTTTTATATACGCCGGGGTGGCGGAACTGGCAGACGCACAGGACTTAAAATCCTGCGGTAGGTGACTACCGTACCGGTTCGATTCCGGTCCTCGGCACTTCCTAAAAATTTTAATACGCCGGTGTGGCGGAATTGGCAGACGCGCACGACTCAAAATCGTGTTCCTTCTGGAGTGTCGGTTCGACCCCGACCACCGGTATCTCTAGGTAAAAACGAGTTGAATTTAGAAACGATAAAACACTCACAAATGTTGATAAATCAATGTTTGTGAGTGTTTTTTGTTTTGTGAGAAAGTGGGTAAAAAAGTTGGGTTTTGAAATCATTTTACATATTTTTCATATAATTGCTAAACTTATCTAGTTAAAATTCCTTTTAGCTATAATGATTTGGTTATTTCTAGTATCAAATTGTAATATAACATAAGAAAATAGAATTAATCAGAGGTTAAATTTTTATAATTGAATTCGACTTTTTGATTAAAATAAATAAATTTTAGGGGGATTATTACGAAATATTTTGACTTACATACGGAGACTATAAACGAATCAATTGCTGTTGTGACCGCCAAGTAGAAATGAACTCTTTCTTACCTCAAAATGCTGAATAAGAGTGAACACTATTTTTCAGTAGTGACGTGCACTTTACAAGGATAGGTGGGCATGATAGCCTTGTTTGGCTGAGCTAGTTTCTTTGGTGCTACTGGCTTCATGGCTCATAATCTTGCCCGCAGAGGCTCCTTGTAAGGTGACAAAGTGTATGTTCTTTCTTCCAGCAAAGGGTTCGACAATATATAAAAATATGAATAATGTACCCAATAAGGCACTACACTTCATTTAAGTGCAATGTTTACAATTTTTGTCAATACTTCAATTTGATATATTAGCCACACTAGCCTTCACTTTGTTTGAAGAATTAATTGCTTGCTTCCCCCAGAACAATGTAATAACTATTCCCAGAGATAGTATCACAGTCGCAAAGTAGTAAGGATAGTTAACATCTATATCAAATAATATCCCCCCTAGAATTGGACCACTAATATTCGCTAGACTCGTAAACATAGAGTTCATTCCACCAACGAAACCTTGTTCGTTCCCGGCGATATTTGAAAGATATGAAGTAACTGCTGGTCGGAATAAATCGAAACCTACAAAAACAATAAATGTAACAAGTAAAATAGAGAAATATGAATGTACAACAGTCATTAAGAAGACAAGTAATGCTGATAATATTAAGCTGTTTCGAATCAGTTTAATTTCTCCCCAAATTCGTGTAAGCCGATCAAACAATATGACTTGTGAAACAGCACCAAAAATTGCACCACCAGTAATAACAATGGCTATGTCGGATGGTTTAAATTGAAATTTATGGTCCACAAATAAACTAAAGAACGATTCAAAAGCTGCTAAACCAAATGAGGCAATAAAAATTAAAATAAACGCGAAAAAATACTTTGGCTCAATAATGCGTCTGAAACCATTACCTTCTGAGGTTTGTTCATTAATTCCTGTTGCACGATCTGGCTCAGATATAAACATAATGGTTAGTATTGCAGCTATTGTACCAAGTGCACCAGCAAAGAAGAATGGTGTACGTGTACCAAATTCCGCTAAAAATCCACCGATACCTGGGCCAATAATAAATCCTGTACTAATTGCAGCAGACATATAGCCTAGTGCTTTGGGGCGAGTTTTCAAGGTTGTAATATCAGCAATAAAAGCAGTGACACCCGGCATAATGAATGCAGCACTTACTCCACCAAATATACGAGAAATAAATAACATTTCGATTTCTTTGCCAAGCCCAAATAATAACTCTGATAGGCCGAAAATAAATAAACCAAGTACAATCATAATTTTTCTTCCCAATTTATCTACAGCTTTCCCTGCAAATGGCGAAACAATCAATTGTGCAATTGCGAAAGCAGCTGTTAGATAACCAACAGTCTTTCCGTTTATTCCTAATTCATTCATCAGTGTAGGCAAGACTGGAATTACAAGCCCAATTCCCATAAAGGCTATAAATAAATTCATTAATAATAATCCTAAAGTAATTTTATAATTCTTCATTTTATATATTCTCCTTAACAAAACGAATTACCTAAAACCAAACGTATTCATTTGATTTCTTTACAGCTCTTATCCTAGTGTATATAGTAACTATATAGTCAAGGGTGGTGATGTAAATTATGAATAAAAAAAATATGAAATATTTAACTACAGGTGA
>NZ_JBALOW010000137.1:0-2613 GCF_036965085.1 Bacillus sp. JJ1532 | reverse complement strand
AATTGCGCCCGATTGTTGAATAGTAGAAAATGAGAAAAAGCTGCAAGAAAAACACCTTAGTTATTGTGCTAAAGCACCCGTTAGTTGAACAAGAATCATTATTTTTATGACACATCATTATCCTACTAAGACAAAAGCCAGCAATAATGCTGGCTTTTTCATTTTCCACATTTCATTTATTTAAATATTATTTCCTTTTACATCATTTTTTTGAGGTATGGAATCTTTCGCCATACAAAATGACTTAGCAAAAAACTTAGAATGATTCCTAAAAATGCCGTCATTAGAAATTTAGTCCAGACTGATATTGGTAGGTCATTCAATGTATATTGAAGGAAGACAACTACTGGGACATGGATGAAATAAACAACAAATACATTGTTTGATAACATCTTAGACCAACGATTAGTGCCGTTAATTTTTTCTCTAAATAAAATTAGAAGACCGATTACAAGCGAAATACACAGTAACGTCTCAATGAATGATCGAGTCAACGAACCAAAGTTTTGTCCACCTTTTAAAAGAAAAGGATCTACCGTATTCCCTCCAAAATACAAAATAGTTACTATTAATACTCCAATAATAAGCCAGATGTATCCTACTCTCGCACTCAAAGTTAAAAACCATTTGCGATGATAGGCCATAATACCTAAACAAAAGAAACTCACATACTGTGGTACATGTGCAAATTCTGTTTGAATAAATCCTACGAAAGCTGTCCAATGATCAATAGGAAACCATATCCTTGTAATGAAAGTCACTAAACTAACGATCAACCACAGGGAGAGAATCTGATAAACCTTAATATTTCCATCAAATTTTTTTGTGGATTTCTTGGATGTAAAGAAGGTCCAGACTGAAAACACAACCGCATACACAAGTAAATGCTCTAAAAACCATAAATGGCCAAATTGCATATCAGGCCATGATGGTCCAGACCAATTCGTGGGTTCACTACCAAGTCCAAAAAATATATTAACATAGTAAGAAAAAAATGAGATGGGTTCATAATCTCTGAAATTAATGTAATATAAATACATCAGAATAGGAATTATCACGAGAAATCCCAGTAGTAATGGAATACCAATTCTAATAAGCCGTTCTTTTAAAAACCGTTTCGGCCCTTTTCTCGCGATTGATTGAGGGAGAAAATATGCTGATAAAAAGAAAAACATACTCATAAAAAATGCTGCATTTACAGAGAAAAATCTACCCAACCAGTTGATAGATTCATCATCCAAAAAATACCACCAACCACCTGGTCCATAGGCTTGTCCAGCATGGTGAGCTACTACAAGCATAATTAAAGCTATTTTTATATTATCGATGAAATATAAATGATCACTCTCTTTTTTCACCTTTAAAACCCCATTCCCATTAAAAGTTACACTTAAATAATAGCGTATTTTTTACCATTATAGGAAAAAGTTTCATATATAGTAAATAATTCCATTTTTTAAAATCAATAACTGTTTAGCATTATCGTCCTAATGCGAATTTTATTTTATACATCTATGTAATTTATAGACGCTAATCCTTGTAAGGGAATAGCACCCGATTGCTAAGGATCGGTAGAATCCCTTGAACGAGATATAAGTACATGGAGTACCTCCTTAATTTTTACGAAGTACTCCATATTCCCTTTTTTTGATTTGCAAAAATACCCTAGATCAGAAAGCTGTTGTATTTTATCGTCTTGCTTCGTTAGCATAGGGAGAACTGCAATGAAGAATGCTAACCGTTGCCTGAGATGACAGTGCATCGTCAGAGATTTTGCACAATCTGAATTGGATTACCGTCCGGATCTGCAATCCAAGTAATGAGCAGCCGACCGAGCCATTCGTGCGGTGAGACCAGGGCTTTGGCACCATTCAAGGTGACGGTTTCAAAGGCGGCAGCAGTGTCATCCGTCCACAAAATCACTGCAACAAGCTGCCCATGAGACACGGGGGCGAGGCCGTGATCATCGCGCGTAGAGGAAACAGATGCGATGCCTATTCTATAGTCATCGAGAACCAAATCAATATGATCGGTTCGCCATCATTTGGCACTCGAAAGGACTCGTGAATCCCAGACTCTCGTAGAACGTAGCTGCTCTTACTACATCCGAACTGAACAGAATAACTTGGGGATTACGGAAGATCGACAATTTGTTACACCTCCTATTGTTCAAGTTGGAGTCTGAGCCATTAATTATTAGTTCAATTGTTTCGTGAAAAATCCTTTTTTTATTCAATTAAATGGCCCTTAAATGGCAAAAGCACTTTCCTTATTACAGAAAAGCGCCCGATTGTTGAAGATTGTTATTCAACTAAAGCACCCGTTAGCACAATAAGAAAAGCCTTCGAAATCACTAGTTACTCTCTTTACTTTTCTTATAAAAGTTTGATACCACCCCTAATATAATTCCGATAACAATTAAGGGTATAGAAAATGTTGCATATGGTTGAGGAGTATCCGCAATTCCAAATGTCTGATTAAAAGCAAATCCAGCTGCCATTAGCCATACTCCTAAATAAAATAAGATTTTTCCAGTCTTGGTATGCCTTTTCAATAAAAACACCCCTTACATTTCTCATTCTTATATAACCATCTTAAACTAGTCGAGTAGAA
>NZ_JBALOW010000136.1:4285-4998 GCF_036965085.1 Bacillus sp. JJ1532 | reverse complement strand
GCGCCCGATTGCTGAAGATTATTACAAAGTCTTATTGAACAAAAGCACCCCATTAGTCGAAATAAGAACTCTAGCTTTTTAATCACTAAAGCGACCGATTACATCATTTATTTGGATGTCCATTCATATTGTATATCAGGTAAATTTTCTTCATTTTCATGTCCTCTACCTATGATTTCAAATCCATGTTTTTCATAAAATCGTTGCGCATTTCATTTACTTCAAATGTGTATAATGTTAATTTCCCACTTGATTGTGCTTTTACTTTATCTAGTAATGTTTGACCTATACCGATTCCTTGATAATCTATATGAATATACAGTTGGGTTATTTCCCTTTCGTTATAGGCAACCACCCCAACTACTTTTTCATCAATTAACGCTAAATCTATTTGACACTGTTCAGGTAATATATGATTTAAATAATAAACGTGATTTTCAAAGCTGTGAATTTCTTTCTGACCAATAGCCTTTTCCTTGCTATCTCGCCACATAGCCACTGTTTGTTCAGCGTATTTGGGGTTAAACTGAGCAATTAACATTTTGTTTTGGTTCACAACGATACCTCCTCAAGTTATTATTAATGCTTTATACGTAATTTCCCTGTAATTAATTCGACGAATACTGCCTGTTGCAGGTATTATGCTTATATAAAACTTCCTCCTAGCCTCTTTCGCTAAGCTGCTTCTTTAGTATAAGTACAATCTTTCACAA
>NZ_JBALOW010000136.1:1218-4078 GCF_036965085.1 Bacillus sp. JJ1532 | reverse complement strand
TTATTGAACTCTAGCACCCTATAGTTTAAGTGATAGTATTCACAAACTTATATAAAAAGCCGACTCCCCATTAGGAAATTCGGCCATATTGATGTATTAAATCTGAACGTATTCAGCAATTACAATATTTTGATATACCCTTCAGTTCCATGCACGCGAATTCGTTGCCCATCTTTTATTATTTTGGTGGCATTTTCCACCCCGACAACTGCTGGCAAGCCATATTCACGTGCGATAACTGCTCCATGGGTCATCAGTCCACCAACTTCAGTGACTAGGCCTTTTATGGATACAAACAATGGTGTCCAGCTAGGGTCAGTAAAGGTGGTGACTAATATATCTCCATCTTCTAGATCAGCATGTTCCATGTTTAAGATGACACGTGCTCGACCCTCTATAACTCCAGAAGAAACAGGTAGACCTACAATAGCTTCGGCTGGGAGATTTTCTCGTTTATACTCACCTACAATGATTTCACCATCAGACGTGATAACACGTGGGGGGGTTAGTTTTTCATAAAATTTGTACTCGTCTTTTCGATTGCCGATGATCTGGTAATCCAGTTTGGTTGTGCGTACGACTTCGCGAAGTTCTTCAAAAGTGAGATAGTATATATCTTCTTTTTCATGAATAACGTTGGCTTGTGCGAGTTGTTCGGCTTCTTTCAGTAAAGCCTGCTTATAAACGAAGTAGCGATTAACCATGCCGTATTTTGGATATTCACGATAACCGATGAAATTTCGGATTAGGTCGATCATTCGTTTTGTTTCTTTGGATTTTTGTTCACCATCCGGTAATTGCTTCAATCGATCTAATAACTCTTGTTCTTTTTTCAAAGCCTCCTGCCGCCCGTGCTCAAAAATCCGATTGCTTGCATTAAGCTCAAAGTTTTTGATGTTATTGAGAATCATGGGGACAAGTGTAATTGGTTTTTCAATCCATCGTGTTCTAGTAATATCGATTTCTCCGGCACACCGCATTCCGTATTTGCTGAGATAAGCATAGATAGCGTCTTGGGTTTCCTGTCCACCATCAAACTTAACCAGTTCATCCAAAAAGTTATCATCTTTCACATGTTGTAAATAATTAATTACTTCTGGATAAGGACGAATCACATCTGCGACATCCAATAGCGCCAGACCCATTTCCGAAGTAATATTGTTTGGTACAGATTGAGAAAGCGTGTCTGCTGCGTTTTTTTCACCTAACCACTTGTTCATTTTTTCATTGATCCATGATGAAGCATTTATAGCAGTCATAAATACAGCTGAACTTTGTGGGTCAAATAAAATCTTCTTTAATTGCTGGATATCTTCTAGAATAAAATCAATTAAATCTGATCCTGATTTCGTTTGGATGTTTTGTTTTAGCTCCTCTATGGATGTTTGACTGCGTTTAATCAAATCAGAAACTATTGTCGGGTCGTTTTCGATTTGTGTTTGAGAATTCGTAGACGACACATTTTTATTGCTTTTACCGGAACTCTGTTCTTGCTTATCATTTGTTAACGATTTTATGAAATCTCTTCGCTCTATTATGGTTATAAGTGCGTCTTTCATGAGCGGATCGTGTTGTCCCATGGCATCTAATAACATTTTTCTGCTGTCAGGTGAAGCCAGTTGATGTGTGACATCCACAAACAACCTTCCACCAGCTTTAAACCTGGGTCCAAAAGATGTTAACTGGAATAAAGACATTCCCAATGGTTTCAAGGGGTCGGTCATCATTTGTTGATGACCGACAGATACGTAAACGTGATTTTCTTCATCATTCGCTTCAGGGATGGGGTATAAAGTTGTGATTGGCCGACTCTGGACAATGTAAAAAGTATCATCAACCAAACACCATTCTATATCTTGTGGACAACCAAAATGAGCTTCGATCTGTCTTCCTATGTGTGCTAGTTGTAAAATTTGTTGTTCAGTAAGTGTTTGAGACTTTTGCTGATCGGGATCGATCTGCTGGGTCTCTGTGCCGCCTTCTTTTAGTCCATAGATAGCCAATTTTTTGGTTGCTATCCTCTTATCGACGATTTCCCCTTCCTGTACTTTATAAAAATCAGCAGATACCAAGCCAGAGACCAGTGCTTCTCCAAGTCCAAAACTTGCATCGATTGATAGCAGCTTTCGGTTAGAAGTAATTGGATCAGCGGTAAATAAAATCCCTGAAGCTTGTGGGAAAACCATCCTTTGAACGATAACGGATAAATAAACTTGGCTGTGATCAAATCCGTTTTGCATGCGGTAGATTACCGCACGATCCGAAAATAGGGAAGCCCAACATTTACTGATATGCTGCAAGATTGCTACTTTGCCGATGACATTTAAATAGGTGTCTTGTTGACCAGCAAAAGAGGCATGTGGTAAATCTTCGGCAGTCGCACTAGAACGCACTGCATAAGCATGTTCATCGCCAAACTCGGAGAGATAGTAAGCAACTGCTTTCACAACATCGGAAGGAATTTCTACTTCCATAATGATTTGTCGAATCTTCCTGCTGATTTCACCAATTTGATCTTGATCATCTACTTTTAGCATTGTTAGTTGATCCAACAATACGTGAAAGGCTTTGTTTTGCCCGAGAGCTTTTTGATAGGCTTCTGTCGTAACACAAAATCCTTCTGGCACTTGTATTCCATGAATCTTCGATAGTTCCCCTAATTTCAACCCTTTTCCACCAACGAGAAAAAGCTGTGTTTTTTCTATTTCCTGAAAACTGAGAACCAAGGAACTCATTCTATATCCCTCCAAGAAATCTCATTATAGTTCTATTGCATTCTAGCAGTAGTAAATGAGAATAAACAGTCTATATTGACCAATTATCATTACTATATATATTCACTTTTTCTTGATATTCTTCC
>NZ_JBALOW010000136.1:0-1198 GCF_036965085.1 Bacillus sp. JJ1532 | reverse complement strand
TAAATGGCCCGATTGTTGATTAAAGGGTTAACAATTTTCTACTTTACATCGACAACAATTGAACCAAAATGTTTGTTACCGATAAAGACTTCTAAACGCCATATCCCTGCTTTGGAAAATGATAAATTGGAAGGTATTGAGCTATCTGAACCCCTTACTCCATTAGGACTGTAAACTAATTCCCCATAACTCCAAACTTTTCTTTCATTAGCAGTGCCGGCATCTGTTATTAAAACCATTTCTTTTTCTCCAGTATCTTTGTTGACAGCTACCACTTTAAAATTGCCACTTTTTATAGTTTGTTCATCTCCCCAGAGATGCCACAACCATTTTTCTATATCCCTGGCTTTAATCACGCCCCCAATTATTCCGACTTTATTCTTTTGTCCAATCAATTTATCCCCAGTTGGTGTTTCAAACTCTGTAGAAATATCCCATTGTTGATTTTCTTCAGAAACACCCTCATTTGTATTAACGTTAGCTTTTTCTTTGTTATCCTGAGAACAACCCGCAATAAGTAAAATAATAAGTAAAGAAATACTTAATAGACCTTTTCTCAATTACTTAATCCTCCTGTCCACCGAACTTTTGAAATTTCATTAAATATAAATTCCCTATTTCTATCCAAATTCCCTTTTAAATTTACTTCTGACTCGATACATAAAAAATGGCGCCATTTATTCCGGATTAGCGCCCGATTGTTGAAGATCGTTATTGAACTAAAGCCCCCATTAGTTTAAGTTTAGTTCTTCACAAAATATCATTTAATAGAAGAAAATCAACTGAGGAAGTCTTATGTTTCAATTATTATCTAGCCTTTATTGAAGTTAGAAATTATGGAATAACCAAATATCAAACCAAAAACAGAGTAAAGACCTGTACTCAAAAGGGAAACAGAGATAATAGATGGAAATGCCAAAACATAAAAGTGTATAAAAGGAAATATCGTAAGTATCAGTGAGGGAATGCCAAGAATCAGAAAGAAGTAATAATTAAATGTCCATTTCCCTGATTGTCTCCTTTTATTAATTAGTGTCGGTAATCCAAGCATAATTCCTATTGGAATAAACACCAACCCTTTAAATATGACATATGGAAAAACCATATAGCTTTCTTTTTGCAAATTCAACAGATGATTTGAAATTAGAATAACGATAAGAATTGATATGATTTGTAAAAAGGCATAAAAGATATATGT
>NZ_JBALOW010000135.1:0-12103 GCF_036965085.1 Bacillus sp. JJ1532 | reverse complement strand
TCAACAATCTGGCCCTTTTCATGAAGAAAGACGCTTTCCTTATTTCAGAAAAGCGCCCGATTGTTGAAGATCGTTATAAAGTAAAGCACCCGATAGTTCAATAAAATTTTTACCACTTGAAATGTTAGGAATGCCCTTACCGAGCTCACATATTTATTTTTTTTAGTTGGTTGCTTTCAATAATAGGATTAGAATAACCGTTTCTGGCTACCTCAATCATGACTTTTCCCAATTGTTCAGATGTAATGACACTGTTCAATTTCAATAGTAATGAATTCAAAGGCTTCATTACATCATAAAGTAATTGGTACAATTTTGTTTTTGATTTCACACCATGCAATGGAATGATGACACTTGGACGAAACATATAAGCCGCCTTAAATGGAAGTTGCAATAAAACATTCTCGGTTTTTCCTTTTACTCTTGCCCACATAGATCGCCCTTTTTCGGAACTGTCTGTCCCACTTCCTGAAACATAAATAAATGTGAGTTGAGGATTCAATCTTGCTAAAGTTTTTGCAACAGATATCGTAATATCATACGTTATTCTTGTATATTCCTCCTCCTTCATACCCGTAGAAGATACTCCAAGGCAGAAAAAGCAAGCATCAAATCCTGATATTTGATTTTCTATTGACGATAAATCAGTTAAATCATTAAGCTCAATTTCATTTAGCTTTTTATGTTGCTGACCTGTACGATTTCGACCAATCGTAAGGATTTCCTTAACTTTTTCATCCAATAAACATTCCCGCAATACACTTTGACCAACCATACCAGTAGCCCCAAATATAATAACCTTCATTTATTTTGGTCTCCCTTCTAAAAAACCCTCATTAAATTGGCTAATAAAAAACGGGCTATTTTATTTCGTCAGTGCTCTTGCATTAAATTTGCTCCGAATGAATCCCGTACTGGGTGTCAATGAAGCGAATGTAGAGGTTGCGAACTTTGAATTTCCAGCTGCCGTTTTCTTTGACAAAGCTGTCATTGTAGCGAATGGCGACGTTCATCAGGCTATTTTGTCCATCGACCTCGCGCTCGTGATAAGCCAGTGTATAGACCTCAGCGCGGGCACTCTCGCCGTCCTCAGCCACGTCTATCATCGCCTGCCCGTTAAAATGAAAGGTCGTGCGATAAGTGTTGAGATTGTCAAAAACGGTAAGCAGCTCCTCGCGCGTCGTGAAGCTCTGCACGGGCTGCGCTTCATTACCTGCTACGAAAACGTTGAACACCGAATCTTTGGAAAATAAATCCGCTTGTTTCTCTGCTTGACGCGTGTCCGCATAATGTGCGTACAAGTCGATGGTACGACGAATAGCTTTTTCAGTCTGGTATAAATCGTTCATGATTTTTCTCCTTTGGTTGTTTCGTTGTTTTTTTGTTTTTCTTGAGATTTTAGCATTCTTCTGTCCACCATTGACATTAAAGTAATGACCTTATTTCCCTAAAATAACCACACAGTTTTGACCAATTTGTGGGATAATGCACAAATTGTATTCAAATGTAAGTTCGTACTACTTTATTGATTAAGAAGCTCAGCTAACTTCCGTCTGATAGTTTCTGCATCCTCGTAACCAAGGGACTCGGACAGGTCACGATAGGCGTTGATCTGTTGTTGAAGTTCAGCGATTTTCTGCTCTGCACCAGCGACTGCATCTGCACCAGCCAGAAAACGAAACGGTGGTTCATCTTGACTTGCGATGGTGATTAGGGCCTTTGCAAGTTTGGAAGGATCTCCTGTTTGATTACCTTTTTGTGATTCCCAGAAAACTTGAGATTGTGCACTACGCTCTGCGTAGTCATCAATTGACAACTCGTGCCATGTTGTTGTTTCTGCCCCCAAAAATTCGGAAAGGAACATACCTGGTTCTACGACGGTTGTTTTAATGCCAAATGGAGCAACTTCGTAACGCAACGACTCCATCCAACCCTCAACACCGAACTTCGAAGCAGTGTAAGCAGAACTGTACTCGGATCCGATCAATCCTGCTAGAGAAGAGATTGTAATAACGTGTCCAGAACGAGCCTTACGCATCTCAGGCAACACAGCACGGGTGACGTTCATCGGTCCAAAGAGATTGGTCGTGATTTGAAGTTCGATCTGCTGTGGGGTCATTTCCTCAAAGAATCCAGCATAGAAGTTTGCAGCGTTGTTGACCAATACGTCAATGCGTCCAAATCGGTCAACTGCCAACTTGACGGCAGCTTCGGCATCTGTTGGGTTAGTAATATCCAGTTTCACGATTAGTAGATTTTCGGCATCACCAAGAGCTTTGGCTACCTTATCGGTATTACGACCAGTGGCAACAACTTGATAACCTTCGGCAAGGGCAGCTTTTGCAAACTCCACGCCCATTCCACGTCCAGCACCTGTAATAAACCAAACTTTTTTATTGTCAGTCATAATTATTTCCCCCTAGATTCATTTTTGATTTTATTTTTTTTGTTGGGAGCAATATCTCCAAACATTTCTTGCCCTGGTAAGTTCTTTTGGATTTTTCGCTATATTCCCCCTTCTTTCATTTTTCTAATTACAAAAGGCAGTCAAATTTGACATGTCGAAGGAATATACATTGATGCGGTATCGCACATCTGTGTATAATATAAAATGAAAACAGGATGTCTGCAATAATCAAATGGATACGTTTTGTACCTTATCGCACAAGCAGATTAAAATTGTGCAGTTATTTTAAGAAAGTATGGTGATTACTATAATGTCAATGATGGATAGAAGAATGTTGAAATCTCAAGAAGCAATAAAAAACGCTTTTATTGAACTAATGTCTGAAAAAAATTTTGATAAAATTACAATTCAAGAAATTTCTGATAAGGCAAACGTTGGGCGAAGGACTTTCTATGACCACTACATGGATAAATATGACCTTCTGGATAAGATCACCGAAGAACATATCAACGAAGTGAGGAGACACTGCGAGTCTGCATCTAATTTGACTTTTAAAGATGCGAATCTCACTTTATACGAATACCTTAAAAGTAATTATTCATTCTTTTCGACTATGTTAGCAAGCAGTGGCGCTCCTTATTTTCGCAGTCGCTTCCTTGAGTTTGTCATAGAAGAGTTAAAGGGGGATGTAGATATAACTCAAGGAATAAATAAAGGATTAAGTAAAGATGTTATTCTTAAATTTTTTGGAACAGCTATTGTTGGAATGATGGAAACGTATTTTACGAATGAAATACCAGAACCACCTCAAGTGATAGCCGAACAAGTGGGGATTTTGTTGGATAGGAATCTTTAAACGATATTCTTACATGCATTCACAACCGGGAGGACAAATTCTTTTGATTACTGGCGGAAGAGGATGGTATCAAGAAGAAGGAAAGCCTGCACAAGAATTTACATCCAAGAGATGTAGTAGAAATAGCTACGAACGTTAAACACTGGCATGGTACTGCAGTGGACAGCTGGTTTGTTCTTCTTACAATTGAAGGAGATGTTACAGCAGGCCCTTCCGTATAGATAGAACTAGTAACAGACGAAGAATATAATAAGTTACAATAATATGTAGTTTATTAAGTATAGGGTGCAGTTCATACTGTACCCTCCTTATTTTTCCTGCTTTCGCTAACCTGTCCCTTTAGTTTAAGTACATTTTTTCACAATCCCCTCTAAAATATCCATTTATTTTGAAAATGAGTTACTCAACAATATGGCCCTTTCATGAAGAAGGACGCTTTTCTTATTTCAGAAAAGCGCCCGATTGCTGAATAGTGGTAAATGAAAAAACAAGTAACGCTTGGTCATTTAAGCATTTTCCTTTTTGATTTACTTTTGATTACCAATGGTATTAAAAATTCTTGAGTAAACATCCAAAATGTTTACTTCATTAACTGTATTATTGTAAAGACCGTATCCCCAATATGTTCCATTCTCACCATCATGATAATATCCAGCCGCATAGTCTCCTGATTTTGTATCAGGGAATTCTTCATAATCCGTTTCCTCATCCACGAAAGGTACATATGATTTTTTCGACTCAATAAAGAAAAATGGAATACTAGAATTTTTGTAGATTTTAGCATAAAGGGCTTTAGCTACTTCAGATAAATACTCCTTCATAATAAAGACCGCATTATATTTAGAGGATAGATTTTCTTGCCTTAAATCCTTTATTTCAATACTTTTAAAAACGATGTTTTGTTCACGAACTTTCGGTGTTTTACCAACGACACCGATGATCAATTTCTTACCTTCATATAATGGGCTATCCTTAACTTCATTTTTATCATTACTACACGCCGTTAAAATAGACAAAGCAAGCAATAAGAACAGTATGATTTTCTTTTTCATTTAATCCTCTCCATGTTAACGTCAGGAAAATTCAATTTTTATATAACGATTTTTCCTTCTTAAAAGTTACGGAAAGCATGAAAAATTCATGCCCCTTTTCATGCCCCTTTATTAAAGAAATGCGCCCGATTGTTTAAGTCTGATAAGTGCATAATCATCTAAAGTTTGCTCAGTGCATAGCTGTTGCCAATTAACTAACCAGTTATTTTTGTCTGTTATTCTTAACCATCTGATATGCGGTAAATGGAAGGGATACTAATAGCAAAGAACTAAAGATAAGAATAGGTATACTATTTAAAAAGATTCCCACTGATGCCATTAAACCTGATAAGCTGATTGTGAGTATTATAGTTACTAACAACATCCTTTGTCTTTTATTCATCATCACACCTCCACCATTAAATACTAAAGCATCAGTTATATATACGGCATCTCCGCTAACTGTAAAACCCGCCAGACCAGCGACACATCCTAGGCAACTTGCCCCTCACAGCTTATTTTATAAAGATTTCTCTCCCCTGTCCAAGAACAGTTATTCAACAAAATGGCCCTTTAATGGAATAATCGAATCACTTGTAGCCTTGCTTTTAGAAGGCTGAGACCATCTTTTAATATAGTTAAAGATAAGGAAAATAACACCGTGCTACCACACCGTGTAATTTTTTTATCGAATCAAGTAGCATGCACCTTTGAATGCGGAACGCTGCAAGTCATTCGAATGCTACAGACATTGCAGGAAACCCACCTGCAATCACCGCATCACCGTAAACTCCCTCCCAAGTACAGTCGGGAGATCATTTCCGAATCACTTGCAGCTGCTTTCGGAAGGCTGAATCCATCTTTGAATAAAGTTAAAGACAACGAGAGTGCATCTCTGAATATAGACGGCAATCACACCCCCAATCTTTTTCGGGAAGAACGCCCGAAAATGCGTCATTGTTCCCTCCCCCACAAAAGATGGGCCACTTTTTTTTTGCGCAAAAATACGATTTTATCAAAGTTATATCCTTATATTCTGGAATACTATAAGTGAAATTGAAGCTTTGATAAAATTGGTTTTAAAAACATCGCAAATAGCGAAAAAGAAGAAATAACATGACTAGACTCTGATTCATTTCGACATAAAGATCTGTCATCCTTCAAAATACCTAATAACTTCACACTATCGTCAAATATTGTAGGTATAAATGTTTATATCATATTTAATTAAGTATTATGAAAATTGGTAACTTATACACTACTGGGGAATCCCCCCATATCCTACAATTGAATTTAATAGGGTAGAGGAGGGATTTAATGGGAAAGAAAGCGTTTTCTCTAGTAACCACTTTAGTAATAACGATTGCATTAACTCTATCATCTGTGAATTATACAAATGCGGAAACAGTAGCAGCAAAGAAGAATCAAGAAATAAACTCATTGGTAAATGTAAAATCAGAAGCGAAATATTCTTACAAGGATGCCATCCGCGAGACCGTTTTTGTACAATCAAGCCTTGACACGGATGGAAACGGGGTTCCTGATCGAATTGCTGTAGACATCATCCGGCCGAAAGAATCCGACACAGGGCTGAAGGTACCTGTGATTATGGATGCCAGCCCCTATTATGAAAGCTTAGGTAGAGGCAATGAAAGTGAAGTAAAGGGCAAAGATAAAGACGGGAATATTGAGAAGTTTCCGCTTTATTATGATAATTATTTTGTTCCAAGAGGATATGCAGTTGTCTTGCCGGATATGGTAGGAACCAACCAATCGGATGGCTGTCCAACTACCGGCGGTTATGAGGAAATTGAGAGTATTAAAGTTGTGATCGATTGGCTCAATGGAAGGGCAAAGGCAGTTGATAAAAATAATAACGAGGTAAAGGCATCGTGGACAACCGGTAATGTGGGGATGATTGGTAAATCATATGATGGTACATTAGCAAATGGTGTGGCAGCTACAGGAGTAGAAGGCTTAAAAACAATCGTTCCGATTGGTGCGATTAGCAATTGGTATAATTATTACCGCTATGCAGGGCTTACATACTATAATAATGGACCTGGTGGATTAGCAAGCAGGGTCGTTAACAGTTCCCGGAAAGCAACTTGTCAGCATGTGTTCGATCGCGTAAATAAAGAGGCAGATGACGCCACTGGTGACTACAATGATTTTTGGAATGAAAGAAACTATGTGAAAGATATCAAAAAGGTGAAAGCCAGTGTCTTTGCCATCCACGGTTTAAATGACTTAAACGTGAAGATGAACCATTTCAATGACTGGTGGGAAGTACTAAATAAAGAGAATGTCCCTCGTAAGCTTTGGCTTACACAAACGGGCCACGTGGATCCATTTGATTTCCGCAGAGCAGAGTGGGTAGATACGCTGCATCGCTGGTTTGATTATTGGCTACTAGGCTTGCAAAATGGCATCATGGATGAACCTGCTGTCGATATAGAAAGAGCAGCGGATGTTTGGGAAAACCATGCATCATGGCCGGATAAAAATGTTAAATCAACTAAAATTCGCTTTGCACCTGGGGAAAACGAAAATTCACCTGGAGTTTTAACAACTGGTCCGGTAAAAGGAAACTTTACTCAAACCTTTACAGACAATCCGAGGCAAACAGAAACGGCGATGGTCACAAATGAAATGACCGTAAAAAGCGACCGTTTAGTATTCCTATCAGAACCATTAAGCGAGGATGCCCGCATGAGCGGTGTACCGGAAATTTCGCTTCGAGCAACAGTAGATAAGGATAATTCCAATTTGTCTGTGATGATTGTGGATTATGGAATGGACACTAGGGTAAATCATACGGGAAGTGGAGAAGGAATCAGAACATTAACTACAAAAACCTGCTGGGGAGAAAGTACGGAGGCAGATAGCGCCTGTTATAGAGAAACAGAGAAGACGTTCCGTACAGCACCATATGAAATTGTCTCTAGAGGCTGGTTTGATCCGCAAAATTGGAAATCACTTTTACAAACAGATCCTTTAAATCCAGGAAAAAACTACAAATTTGAGTGGGGCGCATTGCCACATGACTACGTCTTTAAGAAAGGCCATCGCATCGGAGTCATTATTGCAGGAAGCTCATATCAGAGGACCATTCCTTCCGCAACTGGGGCCACCTTCAATGTCCATCTTGGCCAAAGCGTTATAAACCTGCCAATCGTTGAAGGCAAAAAAGGCGTTAATTTTTAATAGTAAGCTGTGCCGTCAATTCCACAAATGATTAACTGAACGTTAGATTTGTTCCTATGTAAATCAGTATCCCATTGAAGGCTCCTGGGTTTTAACATTACTTACTACTCACCTATCTGTCTAAAAAAGAGGTAGTACCCAATGGGTATTACCTCTTTAACTATTATTCTTTTTTTTCCATTACCAGGGCCATCGCGGCGAGGAACATAATTATACAAATATCTGTTGGATATTTATTCAAGAATATGGACCTTAAATGGAAAATGAGCGCTTAGCCTTATTCTTCAAGGATAGCGCCCTTTAGCTGAAGAAGGTGTTACATTTTAATTCCCGTTTAATTGCTTTAACCACTCTATATACCAATCTTGAGGTAACTTTACTTTTGAGAAGTCTAAGTTATGGGAGAGTTTCAGGAACTAGCAATGGTTATGGTAGAAATCTTCTAATGAAACACACTGTAATTGAATCTTAATTTTATAAGAATGGACTTATTGGATATCGTTAATGAAAGCACCTAACGGCTGCAACATTACAATTATTCAAAGAATAATCTCTTCTTTAGTAACCTATTTAAGAGTATCATTACATATTTGAAATGGCTTCACGTGTTGTCCATGTAGCGCTACTAAAAGCTCGGTAGTTCGTAACAGCAGCATGAAAATCGTTTTCACTAATCGTGGCCGTTGCATCGTAAACAACAGCTGTCTTGAAGCCATTTTCGATTAAATCTCTCATATGCGATTCAACACATACGTTTGATAATACTCCAGCCAAAATTACTTGTTCTTTTCTACGTTGCCTTAGTTGATAGACCAGATCATTCGTCTGAGGACTAGCCACTTTGTGCGGTGTTGCAATGACGGTTTTTTTGTCCCAGATATACGGAGCTAAAGTTGGAACATAATCGGCTTCCGGAGTTGGAGGACTATACTGATTTAATTTCTGATAAACACGCAAACTAATCAACATCTCTTGTTCGTTCCCTGTAAATTGCCAATCATAGTCATGTGGATATAAAAAGTGCGGGGAAACAAAGAGCTGATAACCTGTCTTCCATCAGGTGTATTAGAATATAACTCCCGCGCATTTTGGGTCTGGGGATGTGATGTTACGCTTTTTGCATCCTATAAAGAGACAAGCACTGTATTGTTGTGCATGGCTACCGCCTAAGAGCATATGCACTGCTATTCCAGATACTTTTCTCTTTTTATTCAACTAACAAGCAGGAGGATTATTGAAGAAGGAGAAAATAAAAAAAGGAATAGATGTCATTTTTAGAATATTATGGTAACATCGAGGTTAAACAACCATAAAATGATAGGAGGGAATTTTTTACTAATGAGAAAATTATTGGTTTTCCCAATAGTATTGGTTATGTTTCTCTTAGTCGCTTGGCAAAATGAAAATACAATCATGGATGCTTTAAATAAAATACATAAAGAAAAAGGCTTCTTTGAAGTTCTAGATGTGATTGAAACAGTTAAAATAGACGAAGATAGAACTCTTGTACTTTATACGGAGAAAGTAAAGGGGCAGGAAGAGCTTTTTATTGCTTATGTAGTAAGCAATAATAAAAATTGGAAAGTTACAAGTGCACTCACTTTGGGAGTGCTATCAGAAGATGTATTTAAGACATATATAGAAACTGATTTTATTGCTGCTGGGCTTCAAACAGGAGTAAGTCAGCAATTAATAGATAATAATGGCAAGGTTCGCATTGTTGAATTAGAAAACAGTCAATATAAATTTCGGATTGCGGTTAAATAGAGATCATCGAAAGATGGTCTTTTTTTATTTGTTAACGCTATCTAAATTTTAAGTTGATTTTTTCGGAGTATAAAGATTAGGGGAAGAATCGCGCCCGATTGTTTGGTATAATTCTTCACAAAAATCTAGGAAGTAACCAATACACAATAAGGAAGAGACTCACGATCCCCCAAACCGTTGTTCCCACTACCCTCCAAACTATGGATTGGGTAGCTGAACTTTGATGGACCTCATTTTCCATATTTCTTGTTATAAAAGCAAGAACAACAAATCCGATTATGATGAACCCAACAGCTATCCAAGATAATAAATCCACTTTTTATCCCCCTTTGTTGTGAATTACCTTCTAATCCTGCTACGTAGTTCAAATGCATTCCTTCACAATTTTTATACGTTTCTTAGTGCAAAAAGTTTCGAAACACTTAATCAACAATCTGGCCCTAAAATGGAAAATGAGCGTTTATCCTTGTTCAAGGAAAGCGACCTATAATTGAATAAAAATCAGTTTCTATTAGCGTTTTTAGGAATAAATAGGCATCCCTTTTTTAAAGTCAAATATTATGAGATGCATGTTCCATTTGTAACTGGCTCATCGGGTTTTAAAAGAACAACATCCCCCTCTTCCGGAACCCCCCCTATTACCAATACCTCAGATTTAAACCCTGCAATACGCATTGGAGGGATATTAACTACTCCTACCACCTGACGCCCACAAAGTTGTTCAGATGAATATCTTCGTGTAATTTGAGCCGAAGAATGTTTTATACCGATCTCTTCTCCAAAATCAATTTGTAGTTTTATAGCATGTTTTCTTGCTTCAGGAAAAGGTGTGGCGTTAATAACCGTGCCTACACGAATATCTAATTTAAAAAAGTCCTCAATTTTTGCCATAGAAATATAACCACCTTTTAATCATTTTTTTAATATTACTCTTTTCTGAACCATCTTAATCTTCTTTTGACCACTAGAATTTTTGGACGACCATATTAATATTCCGATTCCTAGCATTAAGAGGAAAATCCCAAACCAAGAAGTGATAGTTAAGTATTCATCTACTATTAAAACCCCTAATAATGCTGCTGTTAATGGTTCTGCTAACGTGAGCGTCAATGCATTGGATGATGAGACATGGATAAGTCCTTTGGCAAAAAGTAAATATGCGATCCCAGTCGCCACAATTCCAAGTTGAAGACTTACACTTACACCTCGGAAACTCATTATCCAAGACATATCAAAAATAAATAAAAACGGAGATAAAAAAATTGCACTAAGAGTGAAAATGACTGCTACTACTGATAAAGACGAATGGTTTACAACCAAATTTCTACTGATAATCGTATAACTTGCAAAGGATAACCCAGCCCCTAATGACATTAAGATTCCAACAGGATCTAAATATGCTGATTCTTTGTTACCAAAGAGCAATAGACAACCTAAGATAGATAAAAAAGTAGAATACCACCAAACTTTAGAAGGACGAATTTTAAAAAATAACCATTCTATGAGACCTGATAAAATCGGCGCACTCCCAATGGCTACTACTGTTCCAATGGCCACTCCTGTAATTGAAACTGCAGAGAAAAATAATGGTTGATACAATGCCATACTCAAAGAAGCTAATATTGTTGTCTTGACTGGCCAATTTGTAAAGTTGAATTTTCCTGTTATTAGAACAATTATGACTAAAAATATTCCTCCGACTGCTAAGCGAGTAGCCCCGATCGCAATCGGGTGTGCCGTTTCTGGTGCAAGTGCCTGTGTTGTACCCGTAGTCCCCCAAAGTATTGCGGCAAGTAATACTAAAAAAGGAGCTAATTTCTCCTTCATTTTGTTCACCTCAATAAAAAAAGATAAAAAGAAATATAAACTAATAATAGAAAATTCCATGAAAAATTTTCTATACCAAGTTTAATATACTTTTTATCTATTATTAAGAATTCTAAATTTTTGTGGAGGTAGCCCCTCACAACGGACAAACCATCTAGAAAACGACGAAGAATTCTCAAAACCTAATTCTTCACTAATCTTCGACATGGACCATCCTGTTGAAATCAAAAGTTGTTTGGCCTCATTCAAACGGAGTTCAGATATATAAACTTTTGGACTTTTACCAGTTTTATCCTTAAACCAAGCGGAATAATATACTGGATGGTAATGCTCTATCTTTGCTAAAGTTTCTAGTCTAATTGACTCTTTATAATGTTTATGAATGTATTCAATAGAAAGTGGCTTAGAAATTTGAAGTTTGCTGGTAACATATCTTGTCAAATCTACTAAGGAGGATGTGCTTTCCTGACTCTTCGCCTCTTCCAATAGCAAATATCGGATAGAATCCCATTGTTTATCCAACCGTATGTACATGTCACTCGTATTCTCTGGCAAATATTGTATTGGAATATCTAAAATTAAGAATTCATTTCTATCCATAGAACGGTAATTATGTTCTAACTTGGGAGGCATATAAAAACAATAAGCTGGGTTAAGATTGATTTCTTGCAACTTCGTTTGTATATCTAGGGAGCCTTTTAATGGAAATAGAAATTGTCCAAACTCATGTTGGTGAGAAGTAAACTCTCTAGTATAGGATCTTTTTTCACATGTTACGTGGTTTACAGTTTTCATTTTTCATCCCCTCACTATAAATTATATTATAGTCCTATAAATAGATGTAAGAATATTTTTCCTCCATTAAATGGCCCTTTTCATGAAGAAAGACACTTTCCTTATTTCAGAAAAGCGCCCTATAATTGAATACCTATATTATGATCTCAGTCAAAAAATTTCTTAATTCCTTTTTCATTATTTAATCATTTTCCACCCTTTTTGGTGTATTAA
>NZ_JBALOW010000134.1:0-19491 GCF_036965085.1 Bacillus sp. JJ1532 | reverse complement strand
CGTTAATACCTCTGTCTTGCCTACTTATTACTCCATCATATTCCTATACTTGTAACATTAAATTCTTCATTCTAATACTTCTTAAGGATTTCCTATTCGTGTTGCAATGCTTGTACTTTTGAAGTACCTGCTATTGATTAAGTGATTTGCTGTTAGCTCTGTATCCTTATTTATTTGTTCTAAATTTCACTCTTCTGATATTGTTTTAGTTGTTTCAATTAAATTAGAGATACATTTTGCTTTTATCCAATTCCAAAACCATTACGGTTTTGATGTGCAAGTATGTAATCCACGTAAAGGAAATGAAAAAGGAAGCGTTGAAAATAAAGTAGGCTATATTAGACAAAATTTCTTTTTAGCATCCCCAGTGATGAAAAGTTATAAGGATTTAACAGAAACACTACGTGTTCAGTTGGAACAAGATAGGCAAAGGTTCCATTATGAGAAAGAAGTAATGATCGAAGATCTTTGACAATGAGGAAAAGACCTATTTATTAGAGCTGCCACTGGATGACTGGTGGTTAGGAGAGAGATTAATAGAAGTAGTAAATTTACTAGTGACACATGATATGAAAAGAATAGACTGGAATGAGTATGATTTATTGGCTCCTTCAGGGGGTAAGCAATAATGAGTGATTCAATCCGTTCAATGTGTAAGTCTTTTTACTTGATAAAAATGCTACCACTTAGAGCGTTGGAAATCAAAAAAGCAATGAAGAATGAACAGTCTGAATGAGAAAACGAAAAATTCCCATAAAAGAACTAAGTTGAGGAGGGTCTTTATTCTTTAGACTCTCCAATTTCCGTATATTGGAGCGGATGTTCAAGACATGGTTTCACAAACTAATAAAACTGTGATTTTATCGTTTTATGATGATGTGATATGTTTTGCGGTTGTGTTTTATGATAAGAATATTTAAACTAAATATATAACAATGGAAGAATCATACATATTAGTGGAGGAACAAAATGAAAGAAAATGTTGCTATATTACACATTTCTGATATTCACTTTGGAATGGAATCAAAAAAAGATATTACAATGAAAGCACATAGAAAAAATTCATTAGATGAAATGATTCTAACTCTGTCTAGGTTGGAACAGGAAGATAAACCAGACATAGTTGTAATCTCTGGAGATATAGCATGGCAAGGAAAAAGTGAAGCATTTGCTTTAGCAAAAGAGTGGATATTACAATTACTATCCGTTGTTGATCTTACTCCTAATGAATTGATTGTATGTCCTGGAAATCACGATATTGATAGAAATAAGACTATAGGTATCAATCCACCACAAAATTCGGCAGAGGCTGATTTATGGTTGAGTATTGAGAATATGGAAAATTTCACTCGCCCATTCTCTGCATTTGAAAGCTTTTGTGAGGATCTAGGTATTCCAAAACTCTCCATTTCAACTCAACAGTCTAATTTAATTGGTCAAAGAGAAATTGAAGGAATAAAATTTATAGTTCTTAATAGTGCGTGGTTTTGTCGTGGCAATCAAGATCGAGGGAAGTTGTGGATTGGTTTGCCCCAGTTGGAATTAATGCAAGCTACAAAGCAGATTTTACATCCTGACGATTTTGACACAGGTATTATATCAATTGGGGTAACGCATCATCCTAAAAGCTGGTTACATGATGAAGAGCAGAATACATACGACCCACGCCCAAGTACTTATAGATACCTATCCCATAGAACTCATTTGATATTATCAGGACACGTCCATGGTGCAATTGAAAATGCTTCAAGGGAATACGACCGATCTTATATTGTAATTGGTGGAGCTGCTTATGGTGGAGGAAGATATAGAAATAACTTTTCAATTTTGAAAATAAATAAGCAAACTCGAGTGGGACTACAAATCCCTTATGAATTTGATCCAAGAAATACCAAATGGGATAAAAAGCAGGAGAAGAAACTTTTTTTAGAAAGTGAGCAGGGAAGGAGGGAAGAAAAGTCAACTACAGTAACTGAAAGTAAACCGAATACTTTAAAGCCTAATTTGTTTTTAAGTCATAGTTCAAAAGATAAAATTTTAGTATATAAATTAGATGGAATTCAGGCATCAAGTATCCGTATCCTTGAAAGTGATTCTAATAAGCGAGGAGATCTTTTTGGGAGGTTAATGGGTGATTTATTTTTGTCGTTAGGATACGAAAATCCAAGGCTGAATATACACAAATCAGGAAGGGAAATTGATGTTGAAGCTACTCATCGTATAGAAAACAGAAAAGTAATAGCAGAATGTAAAGCCACCCAAGATACTATTGGCGGTGCAGATATTAACAAATTTGTAGGTAGCTTGGATGCTGAAAAAAGAAAAGCTTATCCTATTGAAACTATTGGTTATTTTGTATCCCTTTCTGGTTTTAAAGAAACTGCAAAAGAACAAGAAAAAGAATTTAATTTTAGTAGAGTTATTATGTTGGACTGGCGTCAGGTTGTTCAAGTATTAGTTAATGGAAACATTATTATTTCTATGGAAAAAGCTGCAGA
Source organism: Bacillus sp. JJ1532 (assembly GCF_036965085.1). NCBI lineage: Bacteria > Bacillati > Bacillota > Bacilli > Caryophanales > Bacillaceae > Bacillus > Bacillus sp. JJ1532. Next base: position 16,993 of record NZ_JBALOW010000134.1, on the reverse strand, counting down.
ACGTGCAGGACGCTGTGCCTTTGAACAGCCGAGTAATTTAGTACTGGAAAAATTTGAATTGTTAGCGCACCCTATGGGCTGGATATGGGCAATGTACTATTCTCAGAATAAAGAAATTACAACTTTTTGCTTAGTGCATGCTGATGGCGAAGTCCTATCACAAAACTTATACGACATTGTTGTTAATGCGGATAAAGAAGTTGGAGGAGAACTTCATACCTTACACAGATTACTTCCTGTAGGTCAATCTTATATAGATCCTGTAAAAATAGAAGAAGCAAAACAAGGATATAATAAATATTTACTTCATGAATGCGGTGATATAAGGTTGGATGGATTACCTGCAGATGGTGAAATCGGTTCACGACGTTTAAACCTTGAAAGTATTTTTGTGCCTCTACATTTAGTTCCTCTTCAAGATTTTTTAAATGGAAAGGAAAATAGTATTAATGACTCCGATTTAAAATCGGTGGATACTCAAGAGGACCTATTAGAGGATGATGATGATTTAGAAAATGAACTTGGTACTTTTGAACAACCCAATAGACTGCCTGTAGGAGAAGTATTAAATAAGTCCTCCAGGTTGACTATCCTTGCGGGACCGGGAGGAGGGAAATCAACCCTACTAAAGCGTTTAGCGATTTCTTACGCCTTTCCAGAACGAAAAAAATTAGTTAATGATCAATTGCCTGATCAAAAATGGTTACCACTATTTATCCGTTGTAGGCAACTTAACATTTCTCCTGCTACATCAATTCTCGATGTACTACTAGATATTCCTCATCGAGCGGAGATTGGTCATTTAGCAGAGGAATTTGGTGCGTTAGTTAATCAAGCCTTACAAAATGGGCAGGCGTTAATCCTAGTAGATGGTCTTGATGAAATTGCTAATGAACGTTTAAGGATCGCTTTTGTTCAACAATTACGTGTTTTCCTTGCTACATATCCTACTGTTAGTATTGTAATTACTTCTCGTAAGGCTGGTTTTAGAATAATTGGCGGAGCGCTGGTTTCTCAATGTAAACACTATGAATTGGCTGACTTCAACCAAGCTGATGTGCGAGAGTTAACTATCTCATGGCATAAGGAGGTAGTAGGAAATAATCTAGATGTTGTTACAGAAGCTGATAGCCTCGCAACATCAATTTGCAATTCATATCGCCTAATGAATCTGGCTAAAAACCCTTTATTGTTAACTACATTGTTATTAGTTAAAAGGTGGGTCGGTCAGCTACCAACAAGAAGAAGTGTCCTTTATGGTAAAGCAATAGAAGTATTATTAATGACATGGAACGTGGAAGGACATGAACCATTAGACCAAGAGGAAGTTATTCCACAATTATCTTTTGTTGCTTATACAATGATGCTAGATGGGGTACAAAGTATATCTTCTAAAAGATTAAGAGACTTACTTATAGCTTCAAGAAGGCAGATGCCAGAAATATTAGGATATACTAAGATGAGCATACAAGAGTTGATTGATCGAGTTGAGTCTAGAAGTAGTCTATTAGTGTTAAGTGGGCATAAAGTTGAAGACGGGACATTATATCCTGTCTATGAATTCCAACATCTTACCTTTCAAGAATATCTAGCTTCTCAAGCTATTGTTCAAGGGTTTTATGCAGATCAAAAAAGTGAGGATACTTTATTAAGTTTATTACAACCTCATTTTAAAGAAGGCTCATGGAAGGAAGTCATAGCACTAGCCGCAGTTCTCTCCGGAAGAAAAGTTCAGCCTGTTGTAAAAGAATTGTTGAGACTAATCTATTTAGCATTTGATGAAAAAAGTGAAAAAGATTCATTCAAGCTTTCAAATTTATTATTACAGTGTGTCTTAGATGAAATACAGGTATCACCAGATTTGTTGAAAGAATGCTTCCGTGCAATTTGTAGAGGTAATGATGAGATTGAAGACCCAGGAATGCCTGAGCAATTGATTAATAGTAAATACAGAGATTTATTTATCGACACAGTTAAAGAGGGTTATTTTTCTTCTACTGATAACATGCTATGCTATGGTTCAATATTAGCTAGCATGGATATTCATAATTTAGTCATTAAGCGTGGCGAAAAAATCACTCTTAATAGTATTGATAGTATTCTAAGTTTTTTACACAGTGAGGATTCTAAAGAGATAAGTATTGGTTTATTAGCTGCAATGGAGAGTTTTTATAATTACTCTGATATGAAAACCGTAGAAAGTTTTAGTGTGATAAAAGAAGATATTATTAAATTGGTTCTTCGTATTATTGATCTCACAAAATCAGAAGATCCTCATATTCAATTTGCGAGTACTTGGTCATTATGTTGGTATTTAGAATATGGACAAGATTTACCAGAAACAGTACTTAGAGATCTTTTGAGACAAATGATTTTATTATGGAAAACAACAAAAAATAGAGATATCAAATATATGATAACTTGGGTNNCGGATATGGAGAATTTTGTATTGGAGACATATGCTAATTGTCGGTGGTTGGGGTCAAGCTTAGAAAACAAAAATATAAAGACTGCATGTTTTGTTTTAGGTTTTTACAGCAACAATGACTATCTAATGACTGAGTGTATAAATGACAATCATGAATATGATAAAAAAGAAGAGTTTAATAAGAACCCAATATCTGATATTGAGAACATGTTAAAATTATATAAATTAAAACAAGTTAAGTAGGTTAATAGTTTAGTTAAAAGACATCCAAACTAGTTGGATGTCTTTTTATAAGTATACGTGCCCATTCCTAGTGGTACTTAACTGATGATGGTTTTGTGCTTATGATTGAATCTTAATGTATTTTGTAAGCTTACTGTGGAGTAGCTTTGTTTGTGGTTGGTTTTACAGAAACCACTCTCATCCACAAACTAAAAATTGGAAATTTTACGATAAGATGCAAATAAAAGGTAAGTTTTTGTGTGATAAATCGATAAAACATATAGTGAAATACTGTTTAATCCAAATAAGGATTCCCGACAAGAGGTGCATCCTTTACATGATTTAGAGGGAGTGATATCTCTGCTTTACTATTAATCTTGTTTCTTTTAATAAAATGTTCGTAATTAATTTGTGATATCAAGTCAAGAGCAAGAACTCTATTCTTGTATACATATGTGGGAATATGGTGTTACGTTTTGTTGTTCAAACACTTATAATTGTAGGCAATGATAACTTTTTTGACGAACTGCGAAATTGGGTGCGAGAGTTGATATTTAACGGTAAAATGTAGCTAGTATCTATAAAGGGGCTGTATATCGTAAAAAGGCTCAAGTTGCTCCATATAGGTTCAAAAGAGATACGTAAAAAATAATTTAGATAAATGAGGTAAGAACAATGATTAACTTCCAAGACAAAGTAAGCTTCATCTGGTCAATCGCAGAGATTTTACGTGGACCATATAAACCAGAAGACTACAGTAAAATCGTTTTACCATTAGCAGTATTACGGCGTTTTGACTGCGTATTAGAGAGCACAAAAGAAGAAGTATTAGCAAAGGCAGGGCAGTTTGCTGCAATGAATGAAGAGGCTCGTGAACCAATTTTAAATCGTGTGTCAAAGCAAAACTTCCACAACACAAGTAAATATGATTTCAACAAGCTATTAACAGATTCAGATAACATTGCTGATAACTTACGTGACTATATAAATGGTTTCTCAAAAGTGGCTCGTGATATTATGGATCACTTCGACTTTGATCGCCAAATCGATAAGCTCGATCAAACCAACTTATTATACATAACGATGAAACGCTTCAGTGAAATCGACTTACATCCAGAAACAGTTTCAAACATTGCTTACCATCTTTGACGGGAGGGGAACAATTTATACGTTATTTCTCTGAGTCTTGCTTATTTGGTTCTGTCTTTATATCAAAAGATAATTGGATGCCATGCGTAATTCTTGCAGCTGTAGCTGATTTGTTTTTACGAGGTCCAATTATCACCTTTGTTTCATATCCGGGAATTTGAAGCTTTTGTATAATCTTGTTCATACTTTTGTTCCTGAAAGTGGATGAACAAACTAATGATAGTTAGAGATACCAAGTGATTCACAAGGCTCTAGGCATGATTTCATCCAGTCTGTATTTGTCTTCTTTTTCTTGTCCTCCACTCTTGGAGTCCTCCTTTCCTGTTAAAATAAATGCTCTTGGCCTCAAGCGTTAATCATCTTACTTTTAAGAAATTAATATTTTTATAGGTCCAAGGAACTATTTTTGATATGGTAAAATATATAAGACACAAAATATGCTTTTCCAAGAAAGCTCATATCTTATTTCATAAAAGAAGTAGTATAATTAGACTGGAATTTATTTAGGAGGAAAATCATGATTACAGGTGAAATTAAAAATAAAATCGATGGGATTTGGACAACGCTTTGGACAGAGGGGAATACAAATCCATTAACAAATATTGAGCAACTAACTTATTTGCTTTTCATTAAAGGGTTAGATGAAAGTGAATTGCGTAAAGAAAAGGATGCGGCTTTCCTAGGATTAGAACATACAGGGATCTTTTCTGAAATGCCAGCTGATTTTACAAATATACAAAAAGAGCATTGGTCCAAAATGCGATGGACTCAATTTAAACAACTTCCTGCTGAAGAGATGCATCAAGTAATGGTATCGACCATCTTTCCATTTATTAAAACTTTAGGCGGCAAAGAAGATTCTTCGTTCTCTAAATATATGAAAGACGCTTCGTTTATGATTAATAAACCAGCAACGCTTCAAAAGGTTGTCACTTCACTTGATAGTATTCCAATGGAAGATCGTGATACACAAGGGGACATCTACGAGTATTTATTATCAAAGTTACAAACGTCAGGTACAAATGGTCAGTTCAGAACTCCACGCCATATCATTAATATGATTGTGGAATTAATGAAGCCTACACCTGAAGATTCAATTATTGATCCTGCAATGGGATCAGCGGGTTTCTTAGTATCAGCAAGTGAATACTTACGTAAAAACCACAGTAATTTATTTCTTGTAGAGGGATTAAAAAATCATTTCCACAAAGATATGTTCTATGGAAATGATATGGATACAACGATGCTAAGAATTGGTGCAATGAATATGATGCTACATGGTGTTGAATCTCCAAACATCGAATATCGTGATTCGTTATCGGAAGACAATAAAGAGGTGGAAAAATATACATTAGTATTAGCCAATCCACCTTTTAAAGGCTCACTTGATTATGAATCTGTATCAAATGACTTATTAAAAATTGCAAAAACAAAGAAGACGGAATTGCTGTTCTTATCCTTATTCCTACGTATCCTAAAACCGGGTGGAAGAGCAGCAGTCATCGTTCCAGATGGCGTATTATTCGGTAGCTCTAATGCTCACAGAGCCATCCGGAAAGAAATTATCGACAACAACAAACTAGAAGCCATCATATCTATGCCAAGTGGTGTATTTAAACCATACGCAGGAGTATCAACAGGAATTATGGTCTTCACCAAAACTGGCACGGGTGGCACGGAAAACGTATGGTTTTACGATATGAAAGCGGATGGATATTCACTAGATGATAAACGGACACCAATAGGAGCAAACGATATTCCAGATATTATTGCGCGTTTTGGGAATTTACAAGGTGAAATAGAACGTAAACGAACAGAACAATCATTCTTTGTACCGGTCCATGAGATTCATGAGCAGGGATATGACTTATCAATTAATAAGTATAAAGAGATTGAGTATGAGGAAAAGGAGTATAAAACTCCGGTGGAATTAATCAAACAAATAAAATTAAACGAAAATGAAATTATTGAAGGGTTAGAAAAATTAGAGGTGCTTTTAAATGAAAAATAATATTGTGCCTTTGCTTTCGGTGTGTGACTTTAAAGGAGGGAGCCAACCTCCTAAAAGTGAATGGATTAAAGAACCAAAAAACGGTTATGTTCGGATGTTACAAATTCGTGATTTCACACAGGGGAATGCTGAAATTGAGTATGTAAAGATAAAAGAAAAGATGAATTTTTGCTCAGAAAAAGATATTTTAATTGCGAGATACGGTGCTTCTATTGGAAAAATTGTTACTGGATTGTCTGGCACATATAATGTTGCTTTAATTAAAGCTATTCCAGATGAAAGTAAGTTATCAAAGAAGTATTTATATTATTTTCTTAAATCCAAAACATTTCAGAATTTTGTTCAAAATGTTGGTAGCAGAGCCGCTCAAGCTGGTTTTAATAAAGAGGATCTAAAAAGTGTAGATATTTATCTTCCAACTTTATCTGAACAGGAAAAGATTGTTGAGCTATTAGAATTAACAAATGACAATATAAGTAAACGGAAATCTCAAATCGCAGCGTTAGATGAATTAACCCAAAGTGTGTATTTAGAGATGTTTGGGGATTCATTTACAAATGACAAAAATTATCCTACCCAATTGCTTAGTGATATTGCTTCAATAGGGTCTAGCAAACGAGTTTTTGTAAAAGAATTAGTGGATGAAGGCATTCCTTTTTATAGAGGTACTGAAGTTGGATCATTAGCACTAGGAGAAGATATTTCACCAACACTCTTTATAACTGAGGAACATTATATTAATTTAAAAGAATCAAGTGGTGTACCAGTGATTGGCGATTTGTTAATGCCATCAATCTGTCCAGACGGTAGGATTTGGAGGGTACAAGATAATAAACCATTTTATTTTAAAGATGGTCGAGTACTATGGATTCATTTTACAACTAATGATGTCAACACTCTGTTTATTCAATATGCTTTAAAGGACAAATTAATTAGAGATTATTCAAATATTGCTTCTGGAACAACATTTGCTGAGTTGAAGATATTTTCTTTAAAGAACGTGAAAATAATGATTCCACCATTAGATTTACAAAATAAATTCGAGTCTATTGTAAATAAAATTGATGATCAGAAAAAAATAATGGCAGTAAGTCTACAAGGGATGAAGGATAACTATAATTCCCTACTCCAAAAAGCCTTCAAAGGAGAATTGTTCCAAGAGTAGTTGAATGAATCTTTCCCGCAAAGGAGTTGATGTGATGTCGAATTTTGGATTTTTGCAGGAGAAGCAAGCGTTTAGTAGTTTTGCAAATGCTTGCATGGAAGCAGAAAAGGCAATGCAAGTTAGTCCAGCTACGTGTGCGATTTTATCGCGCCGTGCGCTGGAGTTATCGGTGAAGTGGGTGTATCAGTTTGACCAAGATGTCAAAATCCCATATCAAGATAATTTATCAAGCTTGATTCATGATCGACATTTCCTTGCCATTATTGATGAAGAATTGTTGCCGATGATGAAATATATTGTAAAGCTAGGAAATGCAGCTGTGCATACAAATGTTGCAATTACACGAGATGAAGCGGTTTTGTCGTTACATAATTTACACCAATTTATTTCGTGGATTGATTATTGTTATGCAGAGGAATATACAGCACCAGATTTTAATGAAACTCTTCTTTATACATCAGAGTATAAGCGTGAACGACCTGAAGAACTTCATGATTTATATGAAAAGCTAAGTGCCAAAGACCAGAGTCTAGACGAGTTGCGTAAGCTAAATGAAGAACTTCGTAAGCAGTTAACAGCGAACCGAGTTAAGCAACAGGAAGAGTATCATTTCCAAGTCGATGAAATATCAGAGTTTGAAACACGGAAACGCTATATTGACTTAGACTTGAAATTAGCAGGGTGGGAAATAGGTAAAAATGTGCTTGAGGAATATCCAGTGCAAGGAATGCCAAATAACACGGGGGAAGGCTTTGTTGACTATGTGTTACTTGGAACAAACGGTAAAGTGTTAGCAGTTGTCGAAGCAAAACGTACTTCAAGAGATGCGAAAGTCGGTCGTCAGCAAGCTAAGCTGTATGCAGATTGCATCGAACAAGCCCAGCAAATTCGACCAGTTGTTTACTATACGAATGGCTTTGAAACCCATATTTGGCATGATGAATATCCTGCTCGCAGTACATCTGGATTTTATACTCAAGATGAATTACAACTTATCATTGATCGCCGAAAGTTGAAGATACCATTAGTCAATATTGAAATTAATGATGACATAACTAATCGATATTATCAAAAGGAAGCAATATTGGCTGTTTGTGATGCGTTCAGTCATAACGGGCGTAAAGCATTACTCGTCATGGCAACAGGAAGTGGGAAAACTCGTACTGCCATTTCATTAGTAGATGTATTAACGAGAAATCATTGGATTAAAAATGTCTTATTTTTAGCGGATCGTAAGTCACTTGTTAAGCAAGCATTCCGTAACTTTAACACGCTCTTACCAAATTTGTCTTTAAGTAATATGCTTGAGAAAAAGTCGAATCCAGAGGATGCGAGGATGGTCTTTTCAACGTATCCAACGATGATGAACTCGATTGATGAAGTGAAAAGTAAAGATGGTAACCGTTTATTTACGGTCGGTCATTTCGATTTAATCATTATCGATGAATCTCACCGTTCGATTTATCAAAAGTATAAAAGTATTTTTGACTATTTTGATGGAATGCTTGTTGGGTTAACCGCAACACCGAAGGATGAACTGGATAAAAATACGTATACGATTTTTGATTTAGAAAACGGCGTACCTACTTTTGCCTATGAGCTGTCAAAAGCCGTAGAAGACGAGTATTTAGTTGATTATCGCACACGCGAGACAACATTGAAGATTTTAGATGATGGGATTCGCTATGATGATCTATCAAAAGAAGAACAAGAAGAATTTGATGAAATTTTTGAAGATGAGCCACTAGTAAAAAATATCGACAGTGCTGCGATAAATCAATTTGTCTTTAATAAAAATACAATTGATCACGTTTTGCAAGATGTTATGGAACATGGCATTAAGGTAGAAGGTGGCGATAAACTAGGAAAGACAATTATCTTTGCGAAAAATCATAAGCACGCCCTAGCCATTAAAGAGCGTTTCGATTTGAAATTTCCTGAATACGGTGGCAGCTTTGCAGAAGTTATTGATTACAGCGTGGAATATTACCAAACATTGATTGATGACTTTTCAGATAAAAATAAAATGCCACAAATAGCGATTTCGGTTGATATGCTAGATACAGGAATTGATGTACCAGAAGTTGTGAATCTCGTTTTCTTCAAAAAAGTTCGTTCTAAAACGAAATTCTGGCAAATGATTGGTCGCGGAACACGTTTATGTGAGGATTTATTTGGTCCGGGAATGGATAAAGAGTATTTCTTGATTTTTGATTATTTGCGAAACTTCGAGTACTTTCGGGCCAATGAAAAAGGAGAAGAATCAAAAGTCACACAAACACTTACAGAAAAGTTGTTTAACTCAAAGGTTGATATTGTTCGTGAGTTGCAAGATGTACAGTATCAAGTGCAGCCATATTCTAAATACCGTCAGCAGCTATTAAAAGAAATCTTGGCTGATATACGCGCATTAAACGATGAAAACTTCCGGGTGCGTCAATATTTGCAATACGTGCATAAGTATCAAAACGGAGACAACTGGCAAGCATTATCTGTTGTTCAGACTAACGAAGTAAAAGAAAATATTTCACCGTTAATAGCACCAATTGATGATGATGAATTAGCCAAGCGTTTTGACTTATTAATGTTAACAATAGAATTGGCACAATTGCAGTCAAACAATGCAACTAAATCTATTCGTCGAGTTGTCGATACAGCAGAGGCACTTTCTAAATTAGGAACAATTCCAGCAGTAGAAGCACAAAAAGAAATCATTGATGAAGTGCGAACAAGTGAGTTTTGGAAAGAAGCATCAATAGCGGATTTAGAAAAAGTACGTGATGCCTTGCGTGATTTAATTCGCTACATTGAGCGTACCCAACAAAAAATTTATTACACCGATTTTAAAGATGAAGTAATGGAAGTAAGAGAAAACGAATCGATTTTAAATGTGAATGATCTTCAAAGCTATCGCAAAAAAGTGGAACACTATTTAAAAGAGCATCAACATGAAGACACATTAGCAATCTATAAACTTCGTAATAATAAGCCACTAACTAAACAAGATGTTGAGTATTTAGAGCAAATCCTATGGAATGAACTAGGCTCTAAAGAACAGTATGAAAAAGATTTTGGTGATACACCAATAACAAAACTTGTTCGGAAAATTGTTGGACTAGACCGAAAAGCAGCTGTTGAAGCTTTCTCTAGATTCCTATCAGAAGAGAACCTAAATCTACAACAAACTCAATTTGTCAAATTAATTATTGATTATGTAGTGAAAAACGGAACTCTTGAGCGTCAAGCATTACAACAGGATCCTTTTACAACATTAGGTGGAATAACAGTCGTGTTTAAAGACCAACTGCCAAAAGCAAAAGGGATTTTGGATATTATTGATATGATTAATCGTAATGCCGAGGGGATTTCTTGAGTAGTAACCCCCTAAGTTACTGATTAAAGATAGAGTGTGAATATTATAATACCACACTATCTTTTATATTAAGTTTTACAAAAAGTGAAAGATGTGGAAAGTAGCGCATAGTACGAATGGGGCAATATTTACAAAAGCATACAACTAACACAGAAAACTCAATCTATAATTACCGTTTTTGTTAAGACACCTTTGATATGTTTATTAGGGGTGTCTATTTTTATCTTAGAAAAGTAAAACTTATTACATATAGCAACACTCTAAATTAAAATTATTTTGTATACAATTGGCAGGTGGAAGGATGAAGCACATTATGAGAGACCCCAATAGAATTAAGAGAATATTAACCCTGCTCCAGCAGATATGGGAACAGCAATCCGATGTAAGATTCAACCAGCTTCTTTCAAATTTACAGAGCCTCTATTCTCAAGAGAATAACAGTTTTGGCCGTAAAGAAGTATACACCAAAAACTTTATTGATCTAGAGAAAACATCATACCTAGACTTTTTCTACCTTGAGGATGATAAGTGGGAGGAATTTCTGACTTCATATTGGTCAAGCATTGAAAAAGAAATAATGCTACGAAGAGAAGAAATTGATGAAAATCAAATTGATGAAGTAATAGGGCTATTCATTGAAGCGGGGATTGAGAATGAGCAGATTACGAATCTCTTTAAAGAAAACCTAAAAGCGTTTTTTGTTAAAGAAAGTAGATGGTTAACGGTTGAAGCAATAGTAAATCTGATTCGAAACTTTTCACAAAATGAGAGACAAGAACTTTTTGAAAAGGTAAAGCGGTATATCTGATTAGTAATTACGGTAATGTATTGAATAATACAAAATAAAAAACAGAAGGCGTTTTTTATCTCCTTCTGTTTTTGACATACAGATTGCACTAACAATATCATGATTGCCAGATTTCAATAAAATTAAACGGAACCGCCGAACGTTTTTTATATGTGTATGGTTATTAATGGTATAATATTCCTGTAAAATAAAATGAAAATTGTATTTAAAGAAATGAATAAACAACCTTAGTTTAGACTTTGAGCCAATGGATGATTTCGGCGCTGATGAGTTAGAAAAGAGACATAAATTGCTCTATGATATATTTGGATGTAAATAATTACAAATTAATAAGAACGTCGTAAAATAGGGAATATAATAAGTTATAAGAATGGTGATTAATTTTGGATCTAGAAGTTATTCTTAGTGAGTTACAAACACAAATTTCTGAAAAGAACGTGAATTTTTTAATTGGATCGGGTGCATCTGTACCTTTTTTTCCTTCACTTGGTAACATAGAGAAAGTATTAACAGAAAGAGAGTGCAGTAACTCCGTTCGCCAATTGATTTATTTACACTACTTTAATAATGTAATTGAGAAAAATTACGATTTAATAGATGACTCTGTTCAATGTGAATACCTTGTTACAAGTAATTATAGAAGGTTTATCAGAGGATTAGTGAACGCTATGAATTATAGAAATTCAAGGCTATCTCCTAAACGAGCAAATATTTTTACAACTAATTACGATATGTTCTTTGAAAGAGCTATTGATTATGAACAGAGGAACAATTCATCAATAATACTTAATGATGGTGGAAATGGATACCTTTTTAGAACGTTGAGTTCGGAAAATTTCCACAAAACTGTTTCGCGTAATGGTGTATTTGATAATTATCATAAGGAACTACCTACTATTAATTTGATTAAATGTCATGGTTCAGTAAATTGGGTTAATCAAATGTCAGGAAGTCAAGAAGTGATAGAAATTAGAAATGACTTAAAATTATTGGAGATAATCAGGAACGCTGCTAATAAGATAACTTTAGAAGAGAAAGATAAGAATTGTATAGTTGATTTTCTCTGGGAAGATGAAAATGATGAGAGTTTAGATCTAAAGATCCATGAAATTGCTGAGATGAATTGGGGAACGCTGGAATCATTTTTTAATGAATATAAAAAGCTTATGATTATTAATCCGGAAAAAAGCAAATTTAAAAATACTGTACTGGATGAGTATTATTATAGTATGTTGCGGTTGTTAAGTTATGAGTTGGAAAAGCCCCAGACTGTTCTAATAGTTTTTGGCTTTTCATTTGCAGATGAACATATCAGGAATTTAATTAAGAGGTCTTTTCATAATCCGGAATTACGAATTTATATATTTGTATATAAACGCGGTTCAGGTAATGGGATTACTCAGTTGTTAAATTGTGAATATCAAAAAAATGTTGTAATTATTGAGCCTACTGAAGATATGCCTCCAATAGATTTGTCGCAATTAAATAAACTACTATTTGGAGGTTAAGAGAATGACAATGCCACTTGAGGTAGGAAGTGTTATTGAAGTTAGGGGAACTAGGGTAAAAGTTCAAGTATATAAAGAGATGAATCATTCATCTTTTATTTTTCAAGGTGAAGTAATAAGTAATATTTCGGTAAATGGATTTGTTATTATCAAAAAAGGATTTTTTGATTTGGTTGGGAAAATTGATGCTGAATATATTGAGGATTTATTAAATAGTAAGAAGAGCCAAGAAAAAGATTATCGATATAACAAAGGTACAATTTCTAGAATACTCGAAGTGCAAATTCTAGGATTCTTGGAAAAAAGGTCGTTTTATAGCGGAGTAAAACAGTTACCTATGATTGGCAACCTTGCCTATATACCTACTAAGCAAGAAATCTTAGATATATATTCAGGAATTAAGTCAGATATTTCTGTAGGTAGTGGAATTAATATTACAATAGGTCAATCAATATACGAAGATATTCCAGTGTCGTTTTCCATTAATTCTTTTTTTTCCTCGCATATAGGGATTTTAGGTAATACTGGAAGTGGAAAATCGAATACTTTGGCTAAGTTGTTCTATGAGTTAATTAATACTGTTGGTTCTGAAAAATTAAGAGATAAAAGTTCATTTCACCTCATTGATTTTAATGGTGAGTATGCGCATAAAGATGTTTTTGGATTAGGTGAATCGGAATTAAAGATAATTGATCTAAGTAACAATGACGAGGATAGAAAAGATAAATTAAGAATTACTTCTAGCTATTTTTATACCGCAGAGGTACTCTCTGTATTATTTAGTGCTAAAGAACAGACTCAAAAACCCTTTATAAAAAGGCTTTTAAAAAGAATGAGTTTCGCTAAAGAGAATGGTTGGGGTTTGAAAAATTATTTACCTAATTTATTTGCGAAATCTCTTGTCCATCCGACAAAAGAGATTTTTGAATTTATCAAAGAAGTAATTGAATATTTATCAATTGAATGGAATAGCCAAGAACATGAAGGTTTTCTTCAAAAGATAAAATCAATTCAATGGCACACTAAAAATAATAAATATTTTATTGGGTCGTGTTATTTCGATACAGTCGATGATATTAAGAATACCTACAGTGATGGATCGGGATATGATTATTTAGTTCAATGGTGTACTGAAATAGACGATAGGGGTATTGGATGGTGTGATGAATTTATATTAAATTCCAAGCTACAGTTAGCAAATGATTTGTTAAACCGTTATGCGCAGTTTGATCATATAAATCCTTTAATTCATAGGATTGAATCAAAAGTTAAGGAACTAGAACAAATTATAGAAATTATTGAAGAGGATAGAGATGAACATACTCCTATTATGACAATATACTCATTTAGGGATTGTAATTCTGATATTAAGAAAGTCATCCCCTCGTTGATTGCCAAAATGCTTTTTGATAATCATAAGAAGCAAACTAAACAAGAAAAAATTGATAAAACGGTGCATCTAATTATTGATGAGGCACATAATATCCTTTCTAATCAGATAATGAGTGAAGGAAAAGGTTGGCAAAATTATCGTTTAGAATTATTTGAAGAAATCATAAAAGAAGGCAGGAAATTTGGTTTCTTTCTTACTATATGTAGCCAACGACCATTTGATATATCACCCACAATTATTTCACAAATTCACAATTATTTCATTCATAGGCTAGTTAATAATAAGGATTTAGAAATGATTGATAATACTATCCCAACCCTAGATAGAGTCTCAAAGGCAGCAATCCCTTCTCTCGCAAGTGGAACTTGTATAGTATCTGGAACAGCATTAACTATGCCTGTATTTATTCAAGTAGATCGTTTGCAAGAAGTAAAAAATAGGCCGAGAAGTGAGAATGTAAATCTTTGCACACTTTGGGAAGTAAATTAGAAATGCGAAATATGAGTTAGAAAAATAACTGTAATTTTAAAAGAAAAAGATAAATATAGCTGGGGAAGAGACATATGCATGAGCAATTAGAATTAGATTTGTTATTCAACAAAATAATAAATAATTATAAAAGTTTAAGCGATAATGAATTAACAAGGCTAGTCCAATTAATTAACTATAAGTATTCGGGTAATGATCTTATTTTAAGTCAATTATCAAAAGTCGAATTGATTAGCTGCCTTGATGCCATTACTCGTGCTACATACGAGTTAACAAAGAGGAAAGGACTGTTTGACACATCATCAAAACATTACATACTATCCAATCTTGCAAAAGTGAGAGTTGGGTTAGAATCTTCCTCACGCAAAAAAATCTTTGCTAAGAACAATTTATTTATTGAGAATGAAATTGACTATAGAGGGACATATATCTCATTTAAGTTTTTTAATTTAGATGCAAAACCTATACTTCTCTTAAAACATGCTTATGGTTACGGTAGTATTACAAACTGGATAGAAAAAATATTGAAAGAAATAGAAGAAAATTATCTAACTAATATCGGATACAATATAATTCATGACAATATCTCTATCTACTATAGAGATATAAAGATTAACGGTATGGATCCAATGTGCGACAAAGTGATAGTTGAAGAGGGTCTTAAAAACCCACAATGGGAATCTATAGATCCTCATTGGTTTGAAGAGATATGGGCATCTGTAAGTATGGATCCTCCTGCAGCAGATCCTATATTCATACAAAAAAAACACCCCTATACTGCATATAAAAAAGTTAAAGAAATTCTGAATACTGCCCATAAGGAAATTGAACTAATTGATCCTTATATTGATGGGACGCTGTTTCCATTAATAGAAGAATTAGATTACAAGGTAACAGTTCGTGTTATCACTGAAAAGTTTCAAGGGGATTCAAAAATATTGTACGAAAAGTTTAAAAAGGAGCGTAGTAATATAGAAATTAAAATTCATAAGGGAAATCACGATAGATATGTAATTATTGATAGAAAGTATGTATATTTATTCGGCTCTTCAATTAATTCAATTGGTAATAAATCTACGACGATTGTTCCAATAGAAAATGAAACTGTGAAGAGTAGGATTATTGAGTATTTTGATGTCTCATGGAATAAAGAAGAAGCAAATGAATGAGCAAAAAAGTGCTTCCTTGTATAAAGAAAAACGACTCTCTTTAATGAAATTATATATGTTTGGTGGTTATATCTTTTTACTATAATTATTTTATCAGAACATATTTTTTAGGATGGAATTTCATAATGCATTGAAATAATACATCAGGGTATATTACCAAAACTTTACTAATGGGGTTTGGATATTACCGGAGAGACTAATACTAGATAAGATGGTAGGGATTAACGATTAGAAAAGTCGTATTAATTAGAAGTTAATCATTCTCATAAGTTATCTGTTTGATAAAAAACACCAATGGAACTATTCTCATAGATTATTGAGGAGCAGATATATTTTATCTACTCACTATAGTGAATTTTACCAACTAGTCTAGTTCTCCAGAAGACAGAATGTAATAGTTAATGTTATGGAAGAAAGATTCTATCATCTGAAATTGCAGAATTACTTAACGTTCCTAGTACAATATATTTCATTGATTACTGGAACTTTTAAGATGCCAAGGTTCAAATCGTGCTGCCCCAATGGCAGTCTTTTTGTTATTTGAAACATGATACAAATATATTTGATATATCAGGGATAATAATTTAGTATATGAGTCTCGATGAAGGAAAGGAGTCAATAAATGTTTCCGCAACTTTTGTTTGTTTATATTAAAGAACTAAGAAAATGTTTTAATCAACAGGAGTTTAGTTTTACAAATGATTTTGATATCACTTTTAATGAAGGTAGATTACTAATCAACAAAAAAAGAAATCCTTACAACGACTTATGGGGGGAGAAAATCAGTAACATCAATTTGATAGTTGGTAAGAATGGTTCAGGTAAATCAACTTTACTAGATCTTTTAGGGTCTACTAATAGCAGTAGATTGAATTCACTTAAAAAATCAAAGGTAGAAAAAGATGAAATTAGGAACTTTGAAGAGTGGTTTGCTGTGTACCATATAGAAAAGGATATTTTTGTTATTGAAGGTAATAATCCCAATTTGTTAAAAAATCTAAAACAAGTTCCTGAATTAACAAGTGATGAATATAGTTTGTGTGTTAAATATGATTTTTCAGAAAAAGTAGCGAAATATTACACTTACATTCAGCTAAATGAATATACTAGGGGACGAGAATCTTATAGTTTGGATAGAAAGATGCTCTCTCTTTACATGTCTAATGGCGTTAATAGGGATTGGTTTTTAGGTAATAAAATAAGAGATGAACAAGATCATTATGTGGGATTTAAAAGGCGGTATTTAAATAAACCTCTGTATTCAAATATATATAAATT
>NZ_JBALOW010000133.1:0-11365 GCF_036965085.1 Bacillus sp. JJ1532 | reverse complement strand
AACTGGATATTTATGTTGAAAATAACTTTATCGTATAGTATATTAATGGAAATTAGAGGTGAGTATAATGCGTTCTTATAAGATTATTATGTCGTTCTCACAATTACATCATCATATCAAGTAGCCTTGCTATTCGATTTTAATAATCGTCAATAGGAAGGCTATTTATCATTAAAACCGTATTTGATTAAGTTCAACACTTAAATCAGGTGCGGTTTTTTTATTTATTAAAAATATTTGGAGGTAAAGAAATATGAAGAAAATGGATTATCAAAATGTGAAGGGTACACAAGATTATTTACCTAATGATGAAGTAGTACGAAGAAATATTAGAAGAACTTTAGAAGACGTATTTATCCAATACGGATGTAAACCCCTCGAAACACCTATATTAAATTACACGGAATTGCTCGCTTCAAAATATGGTGGAGGTGCTGAAATATTAGAAGAAATGTACACATTAACGGATAGAGGAGAAAGGGATTTAGCTTTACGATACGACCTTACTATTCCCTTTGCAAAAGTTGTTGCTATGAACCCAACATTGAGGATGCCTTTTAAGAGATATGAAATTGGTAAAGTATTCAGAGATGGTCCAATCAAAGCGGGACGTTTTCGTGAGTTTACTCAATGTGATGTTGATATTGTGGGAGTGGAATCACAAATTGCTGAAGCAGAATTGATGGTTATGGCTTTAGATGTATTCCGTAAGCTCGGGTTAAAGGTAATGATTCAATATAACAATCGGAAATTATTAACGGGTATGTTAGAAGTGTTTAATACAGATGAGGACAAAATAAATAAGGTTGTTTTAATCCTTGATAAACTTGAAAAAGTAGGATTAGAAACGGTAACATCGGAGTTGACTGAACAAGGTCTTTCACCTTCTACTGTCCAATCCATTAAACAGTTTTTGAACGATAAAAATAATAAAAGTTATAGCTACTTTGAGCCTTTTACAAAACAAAATAAACAAGTTGAAGAAGGATTAGAAGAATTGAAAGAACTGGAATCCTATTTAGCTTTCCTAGGTGTTAATGGTAAATGTGTATTTAATCCGTTCTTAGCAAGAGGATTAAAGATATATACTGGCACTATTTATGAAGTTTTTTTAACAGACAAAACCATCAAGTCTAGCATTGGCAGTGGAGGTAGATACGACAATGCAATTGGTGGACTCATTGGTACAAATGAGAAATTCTCTACGGTTGGAATATCATTTGGTTTAGATGTCATTTATACCGCTATACAATTATCGAAGGATAGCACGCTAGAAGAATCGAATGTCGATTTTTACATTATACCAATGAATACTCAAAAAGAATCATTATTAGCAGCAAGTTATTTAAGAGAAAAAGGGTATACGGTAGAATTGGAAATGGGGAACAAGAAGTTAGGTAAAGCCTTAGATAAAGCAAATAAAGAGAAAGTACGTAACGTTATCATAATTGGAGAGGAAGAAGTAAAAAATAATCAATTTAAAATTAAAGATATGTTAACTGGTGAAGAAAAAACTGAAGGTTTCCTATTTAATAAATAACTTTTCTTATTGAACAATAGCATTAGTTAAAGCAGAATCGAATTATTTTAGGTTAGGTTCCATATTATAATTATTCAATAAAGCCAGCCAATAGAAGTTTCAGTGATTTCAGCAAAACGGGATCATTGTCCCAACCAGCCTGAAACATGCTTATACAAGTAGGGAGTGAACAGTTTTGCTAACGGGATCAAGTCCCACGGGCGCTATGTTCTATTCAGACTACCGCTATAATAAAACCAAATAAAAAAGTTCAACCAGTAAAAACTGGCTAAACTTATAATACGATCAGGCGCGATTGTTGAATAAGAAAGGGCATTACATATTTTATATGACTAATATGTAATGCCCTTTAATTTATCTATTTTATAAAATTTAGGTCTTGATAAAAAATTTGCTTGTTTTACCTTCTTGATCTTGGTATAAGTACTCAGAAAATTGAAATGTGGCATCAATCAGTCGATGGTGGTCATGATGATTTAATTGAGTATATGGATTGGCCAGTTACATAAAGCTATATCGAAACTGTTGGACAACATTTTGGAATAAAAACATCATTTCAGTGGCATGAGGGTGGAATTTATAACGAACTTATGAGAAAGGATAGTCTTACTGATGACGTTTATTACTGTGATAACAGAGAAATAGTTAAGCTACCTACAAGGAATGGTAAAAAAAGTACAAGGCATAAATGGCTTGCAATGAGTCCTGATTTAAGAGTCAGATGGTGTTCACCATATGTGAAAATTGATGTCTTTCGTAGGGTATTAAATAATTATCCAAGATGTAAAGATAAAAAGATTCTTGTAATTACTGGTGAACGAAGAGAAGAGTCTCCTAACAGAGCAATGTATTTCGAAACTGAAATACATGCCTGTAATACCAATATGAGACTTGTACACGCTTGGCGGCCAGTGATTGATTGGTCAGAATAGAGGATTTGGGACGAATATGAGAAAAGAAGATTTCTTCCACATCCAGCGTACTTGCTTGGCTGAAACCGTACTAGTTGTTTTGGCTGTATTTTCTCAACATCAGACCTATGGCAATGATGCGAGAAATAGCACCTGAACGTTTCAATAAGCTAGTGCAGAAAGAAAATGAGTTAAACCATACCATTGATACAAATCGCTTATCTCTTGAGCAAAAAACTAATTTTAGTTCAATTGACCGATTACCGAAAGACAAACGATTGAGTAAATGGGTAACTCTTGCATTAAGTAGAAATTTTAATAATGAAGACTTAATTATGGATAAATGGGAAATACCAGCGGCAGCTTTAATAGGTTCAACCGGTGGACCCGTTTAATCCCATTTCGAATAACCGTCTAACCATTTAGGGGAACATTGATTTATTTAAACTTAGATAACTAAAGAGTAATTATGCAAAGACAGGATGGATAACCCACCCTGTCTTTTTTTATATCATACTGGGGGAAATAAAAAAATGACCAATTTTTTTAATGATGGAAAAAATGCTTTTCTCAACATCATATCTGGATGACGAGATTAAATGTTTAAAGGCCGCAATACCACCACATATCCTAGCTACCTTTGCTATGTGGAGAAATGAAAAGGAGGATAAACTACTTCAACATAACCTTTTAGACCAAAATTGGGTATAGGGTCGAATCGCTGTATATTGATTGTGGATCTTTTACATTTAAAGATACTGATTATGGATTACAGGAAATGATCGACACTTATTAAGAAATGAGAGAAGAAGATGGATACACATTTGATATTCATGATGAACAAGAATTGGTGATGTTTTCTCATTGGTGGTTCCGTCAATTTGATGCAAGGGTTTTTTTAAAAAAAAGATTTGTGTAGATATAATTACCAGTAGAATTACAGTTTTATATACCTTAATATAATAGAGTACTTCATGAGACCTAAAAATATACCACACTGGAGGTTTTGAAATGAAAAAGAGTATCATTGCTAGTGTAGTAGCTTTGGGAGTGCTAGGAGGTGCAACAGTTCCAGCCAATGCAATGCCTATGTTTAAAGAACCGCCGTTCGAAGCTTACAAAGTATACAAAGGAGATTCTTTTTCGCTCATTGCAAAGCGTTACGGACTGGATTATAAGAAACTAATGGAACTTAACCCAAAAGTTGATCCAATGAATATGCAAGTAGGTTCTGTTATTAGGTTAATGCCTGAGAAAACAGCGAACCAAGAAGAAGTCAATACGAACAAGATTATCAATACAGGTTTATCCTTAATAGGAAAGGCTGAATACGCTGATCTAGGTAAAGTTGACTATGCCTCCCTTAAATTCCGTTGTGCTTCGTTCATTCATTATATATTCAAACAAAACGGAATTGACTTAGGTACAGCGAATGAAGATGATATGTATGAAATGGGGACACCTGTTGAAAGGAAAAACCTAAAACGTGGGGATTTAGTTTTCTTTGACGGTAACCATAACGGACTAATTGAACATGTAGGAATTTATATTGGAGATAATAAATTACTTCATATGGCGAACCACAAATTAGACGTTGTTGTTAGTGACATGAATGGAAGCTATTATAAAGAGGCTTATTTTGGGGCAAAAAGAGTTATACCTAGTTTGCTTCCTTAAACTACACCAACAAACAAAGACAGGCGGTTTTCCCCTGTCTTTTTTGTATATATTTTCTTTGACCATCTACAACCCCATCCAATAACAGCCTATGCCCCGATAAATAAAAGAGCTAGGCTGAAGATACTGCAGTTGTAAATATAGATGTTCTCCTTAAGGATTTAGAAAATGAACTTAAAAATAATTGAAGTAACGGCTGTATTAGAAATATAAATTAGAATCCATTTTGCACTTTTTCGCATTCTTCCTCCACAATCGGGCCATTTAATGGAATAAGACTCTTAATCAAAACTGGATATTCATGTGAGATTTTGAAGAAATGCACTTAAACTGATTTGTTCAATAAGGAGATGCTCCGCTTCCTATACAGAGCAGGAGAATTGACCCCAGCTATTTAAGCAAGATCGTCTCCCCAAATTCATCAAATGCGTGCTTAAAGTCAAATGCAAAAGGATCTGTTCCATGTTGAATATAAAAGTCGTATCTCTTGAAAGCCTCCTTCCATGAAACATCCGTTACCTTCTCCGTCCACCACACCACATAATTAGGTTGTCTCTCTTGAAGAGGTCCAAACCACTTGTTCCTGTCCCGTAAAGCTTCCTTATGTTGACCTGAATAGGTAAAACGATATAAACATTGAAGGCTTTTCCATACTGTTAGTGTGAGAATGGGGGAACCTTCTCCTTTGATTGCTTTCTCAGGGAAAAGTACTCTATTAGGTGAAAATTCCTTTATTAGATGCCCAGTTTTAGCAGCCTGTCGAATTATTTCATTTCCCACTTCAAAAAACTCACGAGAGGCAGGATGTTCATTTGGATGTTTTAACCTACCAACTGTATAAATCGCAACAAAAGCCAAAATTACCCCTCCAATTACACTATTTACCTACATATATTCTAGAATGACTGGACTAATTCCTAGTTGAACTATATAACTATTAATTGTGGTGGTAGATCAGATGCTTTTCTTTGTTGAACCTTTATTTAGTAGAAAAATACTCTTTTTAAACACCAGATTTAAAAAATGAGTTGCAAAAATGGATAATTATAAAGAACTTAGAAAATTTGTAGGACAAAGTCCTTTTATACTACCAGGTTGGGTTGTTATCAAAATGATTCTAGTATTGAGTCCAAATCCTAGTTATTCCATTAAAGACCGCTCTACCTGAATAAGAACAACAAAAAAATGCAAAACCAGTTGTGTAAATTTATGAGTTGTAAAATAGTAGCTTGCATGTCTTCTTGCAAATACTTGTGAAAAATGTTAATCTAAATATGAATTATTTTTGTTCGGTGTAAAGGATAGTTTTAGTAAAACTTTTCGTCTTGATGATCACTGAGAGCAAGGATAGTAACACAATGTGTGTTTTTCACACTAGGAGGCAACATAAATGGAAAATGGTAAAGTAAAATGGTTTAACAGCGAAAAAGGCTTCGGATTCATCGAGCGTGAAGGTGGAGAAGACGTATTCGTACATTTCTCAGCTATTCAAGGCGAAGGTTTCAAAACTTTAGAAGAAGGTCAAGCTGTGACTTTCGATGTTGAGCAAGGTCAACGTGGAGCTCAAGCAGCTAACGTGCGTAAAGCTTAATAATAAAACCAAACTCAAGCAGGCTCTTTATAGAGTCTGTTTTTTATTTATCTTATAAGCAAAGAACCCCACTCACGAATGAGTAGGGCACATATAAAACAGTAAATCAAATGGTAAACAAAGTGTATCACATAATCACAAATTCTCCTACATTTAAATAAACAATTTAAATCTTTTTGTAGAGAGGGCTAAAATACCACTCCTTTTTTGGTAATTCAAACAGGTGCTTATGTTGGATTAAGCAATGATATTCAACAAATGGGTGCGATTCTGTAGCAAGAATTACGCTCTTTCGTTGTGTTAAGGGCCATTAATGGAGGAAGAATATACAGAAAAAGTGACTGGAAGGATGTTATTTATTGCAATATGCTTGGTTAATAACCGAGTAAAATGACCAAAACTAACCAGATAGGTAACTTAACCTAGAATAATTATGGAGTGATTTTATGAGTAAAGCTAAAGGAAAAGGTGGAACTGGGAGAGGAACAGACAAGAAGGGTTGGAATCGTTGGCAAGCTAGTGCAAACAAAAAAAAGAGTGCAAAACCTTATGTTAGTAAAGGTACAAAAAAAACAAATGTTGAAAATGACCCCACGAGCAAAAGTTAAACTAAGTTATCCGAAATATAGCGAATGCTGAAATAAATACAATTATTTATTTACCCAACGTGTGCGAGCTCCTTTATAGGAGTTCGCTTTTTTCTTTTTATGCTGGGTAAGGTCAGTTTAATATAAGTAACAATTTACTTTTCTAGGTTTTTCTTAAAAATAAACGGTTCTTTTAATGTGAAATCGCTCTTTTAAAAAGCCCCTTAAATTTCTCCCTATCTTCTGATGTAAATGGTTTAGGCCCCTTTGTACGCATTCCGCTTTTTCGAGCCATTGCGCTCAAATAACGTGTTTGTAATAATTGGTCAATGTTTTCATTTGTATATGTAGACCCATTATGGTGAAGTACCACACACCCTTTTGCTAAACCTAGCGAAGCAAGACCATAATCTTGCGTAACGATTATATCTCCTTTTTCTACTAACTTTATAATCCGATAATCAGCAGCATCTGCTCCAGAATCAACATAAATGGTTTCCACTCCTGATGGTTGTTCCGCATTAGAAAAATGAGAGTAGCTAGTAACAAGGATAACAGGTATTTCAGCACTCGTACCTTCAGAGATAATGATATCTTTTACCGGACAAGCATCTGCATCAACATAAATTTTCATCTTTACCTCTCCCCGTAAGTAAGTTTGAGTTGATGATAGTGGCAAATTTCGTCTTTGTCAAACGATAAAGATGGTTTACCTAAAATCATTAAATAACAAAAGAAAGATCTTTTTTTCATTGGAGAAACCCTCTTACAGAAAATAAGGATATTGACCCTTCTAAGAACAAGTTATTTGCTGTTATGATTTTTAAGATTTGGATTTGTTTGTAAATCATGAAAGGTAGGATATAGCAAAGATGAATTTAAAAAAGATTTTCAAGTCTTTAGTTCTAGCATTCTTTCCTGCGGCCTCAACCGATCATCCCAAGTCCATTCGCTCCCCGGGGCCAGGTGTCACAGTGATCGGGGTCCTGATGGCTCTGTGGTGCATCGCGTTTGCGGTGGTCAATATCGTTTTCGAGGTCACTGACCATTTCGCCGGGGGTCCACTTGCCGAGTACACGGCCGGCATCACGGTGATGAACTGGCTTGTTGTTGGTTTTAAGTCATTGGGCGCGGCTGTGGCGTTGTTGTCGGTTGCGAACATCCCGAAACTTCACCTACCGGCACTCATGACCGTGTTGGTGTGGGGAGCTTTCGCCACGCTCGGCTTATATGCCCTGGGCAGCGTGACGCAGGCGCTGGGTATGATCTTTGGGTTTGCGGGCACTTCCGACCAAATCGATCTTGCAGGCGTCGGCTACGTATTTATGTTCCTGTTGGCCGCTGCTGGCTATGGTTTCCTAGCCGTCTCCTACTCGCGGCGATACGGCACACGAAGAGGCTATGCCGTCCTCGGGGTGGTCGGCGCACCTGTGGTACTTGGTTTGATCCTGATAGTGGTCCCAATGCTACTGGTTGCCTTCGGATTCATGCCTGCATACTGATGACCATTTCGCTGACAGTAAAGATGGAGCATCATTATTGATCATCATTTCCACGGTGATCCCTTCTGCTTCTTCCAATTCTTGCGCCACCTCAACGTTCATCCCACATTTTGCGCCTGTTTAGGTATGTTTATAATTTTTTGGCAGGAATTCGACTCCCACTATCAAAGTTTTTGGTGAATCCAAGCAATGCGGTGATTGCTTGGACTCTATTAAAAGATGAAATCCCAGATATTTATTCGATTCGTATCGGATCGAACCATGTTAGAATAATCGTTAGTATTGGATATCATAGACAATATTCGAGAGGAATGGAAATACTTCACAACTTTTTAAGCAATCGGGCGCGATTGTGGAAGAACGAAGTGTCATTTCACACTAGTATTACATTGAAGCAATCAAACGGGTTATTTAGAAAGCTAATATGAATTTGCAACGAGAAGATTATCATGATAATGTGATTTATGGGTTAGATTCCTATTAACCCACCGAAAGGAGTTATTTCCATGATTATTCAATTCATTCGTTATAGATTGTAACAGGTATAGACTATTTTCAGATCCTATTCATATTTTTTTGCAAAATATGAGGAGGGTTTATTTGTCTATGCCTTTTTCATTTATCTAAAAACGAATGAATGAGGTGACTTCTTTGTTTAAAATGAATAAAAGATTGAAGAGTGCGGAGTATATAAGTAACTTTGAATCCATTTTTAAGTGTCCTATTTGTCATTCAACAATGATGGTTTTTGAGTTTAAAAGTTTAATCTGCTCAAATAACCACACATTTGATTTTACCAAGCAAGGATATATCAACTTGACGACTCACCAGGTAAAAACTAAGTACAGCAAGGATCTTTTCGAAGCACGAAGAAAACTTATTATAGAGGATGGATTTTTCAAACCACTCAGCCAAGCAATTGCTGAAATTATAAATAAGCATACTATTAAAAAGGGAGCAATATCTTTAATTGATATGGGATGCGGAGAGGGTTCACACCTATCCTCTATTTGCGATATTGTTAGTTCTGAATATAATAAAACAATTAAAGGAGTAGGAATTGACCTTTCTAAAGAAGGCATATTGGTAGCTGCCAAGAACTACACCAATAAGATTTGGGCTGTTGCTGACCTTGCCAATACACCATTCAAGGATAAGCAATTTGATGTTATACTGAACATCTTGTCGCCTTCAAATTATGCAGAATTTAACAGACTGACAAAAGCTGATGGTCTAGTAGTTAAAGTTGTTCCCCAATGTGGCTATTTAAAAGAATTTAGAGAAGTTATATTCGATGAACCCAAAAAACAATCTTATACTAATGTTAATACTGTTGAACGATTTAATATGAATTTCAAATTAGTAGATAGTTCAAGACTATGTTATGCTGTGACACTTAATAATCCATCAATTCAAACACTGGTTCAAATGACTCCTTTATCATGGGCGGCCACGGAGAGTCAAGCTAAATTATTCTTAGAAGCAAATTCAGCTCAAATAACCGTTGATTTGGAAATATTAATTGGTAAGAAATATTAAATTTTGAGAAGAGAGCAGCCTTGCAGTTTGGACTGCTCTTATCACTTCTATACAGCAATCGGGCACAATTCTTAAAATAGAATTGTGCCTTCTTTAGCTATAAGGCCAGATTGAAGAGTAAAGAAGTTTTTTAATATGGCTCTTCACCAAAACCTATGGTTGACGCATGACTTACTTGCATTCGGTCAAAATGCGATTTTCGTATACCATAAAGGAGATACTTCAGCTTACGATTTAGACTTAATAAAGATAAATGCTTATTAAAATTAAAACACATCATGCTACACTATAACTATGAAATTCCACGAACAATAACAAAATAACAAGTCAGTAAGGAGAATAACATGCTAACGATTTTACAAGAAGAACAATTTGAAAACCTCTATCAATTAATTGAAGATTCTTTCCCTAGTGATGAATATAGGCCCTACCAAACACAACGTGCATTACTTTCTAATCCTCACTATCAAATATATGTTTATGAAAAAGATAATCAGCTTGCTGCTTTTTTTGCCACATGGGAAGGACCCGATTTTATCTTCCTAGAGCATTTTGCCGTTAAAGCAAGCTTTCGCAATGGTGGCTTAGGGTCGAAACTACTCCAAGCATTTCTTAAGCAGCAGTCAAAACCTATCGTCCTTGAAATCGAACCACCAGAGGGGGAAATCGAAAAAAGGCGAGCTGGTTTTTATGAACGAAATGGCTTTAGCCTTAGTCAGTGGGGCTATGTTCAACCAGCACTTGCAAAAGGGCAAAGCCCGGTTTCAGTTGTATTAATGTCTTACCCGAAACCATTACAAGAACAAGCATATCAATCCTTTAAAAACTGGGTATTTAAACACGTCTATTCATAATATTGGATTTTTTGGTGGTAAATTTGCGATCTCCAAGCGCTGCCTTATAGAAAAAGCATGAATTAATGTGAGTGCAGGTCGCAATTTTTAACGCATTACCCCATCAGTTGCTGCAATTAATGATTCAAGTTGTTTAATACAAATCATCTTCTTATTAGTAGCAATGGTCAAGTACGATCTTCCATTAATGGAGCAATGAAAAATCCTAATTTCTTAGCATTAAATTAAGAAATTAGGATTTTTAATATTGAAATTCCCTTAACATTGTAAATCCGCGTTTCCTGTCGCTACCCCACTGTCTACTTGACAGGGGTATATCCAAATCCCTAACCTTATAAAAGTGAAGTTTTCTGCTGCATATTTTCAATTACCTGTATCATAATTTTTGTAACGAAATGTTCCTTTTGGTTTTTTACAACTGTATCATAAATATACTCTTCAAAAACATAATCTCCTAAGGCTAAATCTAAACGTTCTATCTCTGAAATAAGTCTCTTATAGGTATTATGTATTTTTTTATCATCTCCAATATGATACCCAATTAGAAAATCACCCTTTACAGCCTGGAAATACGGATATCCTTCTTTGGGTTGTGGTTGCTCAATGTATAAATAGCTATACTTAGAGAATTCTCCCTTTAAAACTTGCTCCCGTTTCGTTATACCACCTATAGGATAACCTGTATCAAGCTGTAATTCGTTCAATTCACCAATAAACTCTGAAATAACCTCTACAAATTCCTCATTGGTAATACTTTCAATGTTTCTGCTTAAATAAAGTGTGGCTTCTGGTAAATGTTCAAGCGTAATTTGATGAAAGTCAAGGTGTGAGGCCTCCTCCATTAATGTTATTTTTGTTTCGATAAGTTTTTCCTTCATTTGAATTTCCTGCCGCTTTTTCATAATCTCTTCTTTCTTTTGATACATTAAAGTTAAAAAACTTTCAGGAGATTTATTTTGCGTGTACTGTTGAATATCATTTAGTGACATACCAAGATCTTTTAATAAATCTATAACAAAGAATAACTCTATTTGGTTGATTGAATAAAAACGATAGCCTTTTTCATTTTTAAATACTGGAGACAGAAGACCTATTTGATCGTAGTAAAAGAGTGTTTGTTTGTTAACTTTGCAAAGCTTTGCGAATTCACCTGTAGTTAAATAT
>NZ_JBALOW010000132.1:0-2177 GCF_036965085.1 Bacillus sp. JJ1532 | reverse complement strand
CTAAAATGCAGTTCATTTCCCCTTAACATTTTCTTCATTCGTTAAATATGCCTGCTGTAAATCCCCTTCATCTATATTAACTATCTTCACAAAAAAGTATAATTACTCTAAATCTGTTTAAAGAACAATATGCCAAAATTCGCTAACATGAGTATAAAATCGATTATTTATTCAAAAATTATTAATGTAGTATATTATTTAATTAAGGAGTTTTATCCATGAAAATATTACAACGGATCGCTTTAGCTTTAATAATTATTGGCGCTGTAAACTGGGGTCTAATTGGATTTTTTCATTTTGATTTAGTAGCAGGAATCTTTGGTGGACAAGATGCATTTTTGTCTAGAATAATTTATGGTCTTGTAGGCATAAGTGGTTTGATTTGTTTAACTCTTTTATTTGCTCCAATGGACGAAGTGGTTGAACGTAACACGAACCTACAAGGCAATAGAAACCTTAATTATGCTACTGAGTTTGGCGAAGAAACAGATTTATCGAAATTAAAAGATGATGAATAACTTCCTTAAGGAGAGTAAAACAGCTCACCTTCAAGTTTTATCAACATGGAAGTATACAAATTTCTTCTGATGTTAATTCACACATTAGCAAGAAAATTGAAGAGATAGAATGAAGAAATTTGAGGATATATGAAGAATGTCCTCGAATTTTTTATGAAACAAAATCTAGAAAATTATCAGACAGTTATATTTTGAAAAACATATTAATGAAACTGACCGAAAACAAAAAACCGCTAGAGCCAACTGCCCCAACGGTTTGATTGTTTAATACATCGTCATATACTGCTCCCGCTCCCAAGGATGGACTTGCGTGCGGAACATATCCCACTCAATCTCTTTTGCCTCTACAAAGTGTTCAAAAATATGTCCGCCCAACGCTGAAACGATAATCTCATTTGCTTTCAGCTTATCAAGTGCTTCTGCTAATGTAGATGGAAGATCATCAATTCCTTCAGCCATTCTTTCTTCCTTACTCATAACATAAATATTTCTGTCAACTGATCCCGGTGGAGTAAGGCTATTCTTTATCCCATCCAGACCAGCCTTTAATAATACAGCCATAGCAAGATAAGGGTTTGCTGCCGGATCAACACTGCGAACCTCTACACGTGTGCTTATTCCTCTTGATGATGGTATACGCACTAATGGTGAACGGTTCTGTGCTGACCAAGCTACATAGCATGGTGCTTCATACCCTGGCACCAAACGCTTATAGGAGTTTACTGTTGGATTTGTGACAGCTGTAAAGCCTGTCGAATGCTTCAGAATACCAGCAATAAATTGACGTGCATAATCACTTAGCTGCAAATCTCCTTTTTCATCAAAGAAGGCATTTTTCCCTTCTTTAAATAGTGACACATTGCAGTGCATCCCTGAACCTGCGACACCGAAAAGTGGCTTTGGCATAAACGTAGCATGAAGGCCATGTTTACGGGCAATTGTTTTTACTACTAATTTAAAAGTTTGGATTTGGTCACATGCCGTCAAAGCATTTGCGTATTTGAAATCAATTTCATGCTGTCCTGGAGCCACCTCATGGTGAGATGCTTCAATTTCAAATCCCATTTCCTCCAGTTCAAGAACGATATCGCGACGGCAATTTTCACCCAGATCTGTAGGCGCAAGGTCAAAGTAGCCGCCATTATCATTTAGCTCAAGTGATGGATCTCCATTTTGATCAAGCTTGAATAAGAAGAATTCTGGCTCTGGTCCAAGATTGAAATCCGTAAAGCCCATTTCTTCCATTTCTTTTAATATACGCTTCAAATTATTTCTTGGGTCCCCTTGGAATGGTGTTCCATCTGCATTATGAATATCACAGATTAGACGTGCAACCTTTCCCTTTTCAGCAGTCCACGGAAAGACAACCCATGTATCAAGATCAGGAAATAAATACATATCTGATTCCTCAATACGAACAAATCCTTCAATGGAGGAACCATCAAACATCATTTTATTGCCAAGTGCTTTTTCTAGCTGACTGATTGGGATTTCAACGTTTTTAATCGTTCCTAAGATATCAGTAAACTGGAGACGAATAAATTTAACGTTTTCTTCTTCTGAAATTCTTTTTATGTCTTCTTTGGTGAATTTTGGCATAAATAAGTTCCTCCTTAGTAGTTAAACAAAAATCGTTAATGAAAAAAACGATTCATATTT
>NZ_JBALOW010000131.1:0-1609 GCF_036965085.1 Bacillus sp. JJ1532 | reverse complement strand
CCCTTTAGCCGCCCATGCAGCGAAAAAATCAACACTGCACCACAGAGAATGAAAATGGATACGTCCCGTCAATACTGATTCTACGGCTGGGAGAGGAAGGTCGATCAACTATGGTGCCATTGAGCCCACCCTTTAGTCTGACTCCTTCGACCACGGTGCATCACTGACTGTTGCTCCCTTGCGGGAAGCACGCATGGTAGATTAATCCTATTCTGGTTGTTGCACCAGCCTCCATATTTTGTCGTAGAAAGGAAGATTACAATGGATGTAATCATTGAACGAGCATGTGGGATGGACGTTCATAAAGACTCTATAACTGCATGTATTCTTACACCAGAAGGAAAGGAGATTCAATCATTTTCAACGAAAACAGTGTTTTTGTTGAGGCTACTAGACTGGATTAAAGAACATAAATGTACTCATGTTGCCATGGAGAGTACGAGCGTTTATTGGAAGCCGATTGTGAATTTACTAGAAAGTGAGGGAATTGAATTTTCAGTGGTCAATGCCCAGCATATTAAGGCTGTTCCTGGACGGAAAACAGATGTAAATGATGCTGAGTGGATTGCAAAACTTCTTCGGCATGGTTTAATAAAAGCCAGCTATATTCCCGACAGAAATCAAAGAGAATTGCGGGAATTAGTTCGGTATCGTCGAAGCATAATTCAAGAACGAGCCAGGCAACAAAATCGAATTCAAAAAGTCTTAGAAGGAGCTAACATTAAACTTGGTTCGGTTGTATCACAAATTAAGGGTGTTTCCGCTATGGAAATGCTTCGAGCGATCGCTGATGGCGAAGATGACCCTGTAAAGCTGGCGAGTTTCGCTCGAAGAACATTAAAAAAGAAAAAAGAAGAACTTGAGCTAGCGTTGCATGGCTATATCAGCTCCCATCAACGAATGATGCTTAAAACTATTATCACTCACATGGACTTTCTTACAGATCAAATTGAGATGCTTGATAAAGAAATAGCAGAAAGAATGAGTTCTTTTTATGAAGATGTTGAACGATTAGATTCAATCCCAGGTGTCGCTACTCGAATGGCGGAACAGATTCTAGCAGAGATTGGAACTGATGTAAAAAATCAATTTCCAAGTGCCGCTCATATGTGTTCATGGGCAGGATTAGTTCCAGGACATAACGAAAGTGCTGGTAAAAGGAAATCTTCCAAAACAAAAAAGGGAAATAAATATTTAAAGTCAGCACTACAAGAAGCAGCTCATTCAGTGAGAGGATCGAAAAACTATCTGGGTGCACTATATAGACGTACAGCCGCAAGAAAAGGTACCAAACGAGCCTCAGTTGTTGTCTCTCATGCGATTTTACGTATCTGTTACTACCTTCTAACACGGAAAGAAATGTACGTAGACTTAGGCGAAGACTACTTTGATAAGCAAAGAGCACAAACCATTGTTCGACATTCCCTTCGAAGACTTGAAAGCTTAGGGTACACTGTCTCGTTGTCAGAAACCGAAGCCTCTTAATCCAGTCTAACTTACTTTGTAATAACCTATGAATCAGGCGATCTCTAAAAAAAAATGAATGAGCTACGTCTTCTTTAGTGTTGCCATTTTTCCCTATACGTAGAAGTTAATTTTCATGGTAGTT
>NZ_JBALOW010000130.1:0-6634 GCF_036965085.1 Bacillus sp. JJ1532 | reverse complement strand
AAATATAACTAGTAGGTTATTTAATATTAACGAAAGTGATTTTGTAACGCATAAAAATTAGGAATTTTCATTTATAATTAAGGAAATATATGATAAAATTTTATAAAGATTAACATTAATTTAGGTTATTATTAATATACAAACACATTTTATTCTGGAGGTGAAATTAATGATTGAGCATGCAAGTCAGAAGCAATTATGTAATAAAGTTGAACAATCTTATCACCTGATTAGCAAAAAGTGGATAGGGCTTATTATCCACACACTGATGGAAGAACCAAAAAGATTTAGTGAAATCCACGCCTATATTCCTGATTTAAGTAAACGCGTGCTAAATGAACGCATGAAAGAACTTGAAGAAGATGGACTCGTGATTAGGAATGTGATCACCGACCGCCCTGTTAGGACAGAATACTCCTTAACTAGAAAGGGGACTGAATTGGGAAAAGCACTTCTTACAATTGAAACTTGGGCTGAAAAGTGGCTATAATCATTATTGCAATCTTTCCTTATCTAGTACTTCATCATTTTTCTTCCAATCAAAAGGGGCTATAAACAGTGAAATCCCCCTGTTATAACCCCTTTTTTAATATGATAGATCTTACAACCTGCAGTTAAATACTTTCCAACTTACCCGTTTCTTTTACTTTTGGGCCTTCTTTAAAGAACATCATTAGCACAAACCCTACAGCAAGTACAATGACCGCTGAGAAAAATCCCATAGCCATACTGCCTGTTTTATCAGCAAGAAAACCAACAAACCAAGGGGCGATAACCGACGACATCATACCCATAAAATTAAAGAGACTGAAGGCAAGCCCATACGCTGATTTATCAACATTTTCAGAAACAGATGCGATCAGAATCGGATCAAGCGCAATCTTACCAAATAACCCATAAATCAATAATGCTGTGATTAATAATGCAGTATCCTGAACATAGACAGTTG
The DNA here is from genome assembly GCF_036965085.1 of Bacillus sp. JJ1532. NCBI lineage: Bacteria > Bacillati > Bacillota > Bacilli > Caryophanales > Bacillaceae > Bacillus > Bacillus sp. JJ1532. Next base: position 5,685 of record NZ_JBALOW010000130.1, on the reverse strand, counting down.
CCCACAATGCTATTGCCGCAATGGGAAGCAGCACAAAAGCAAAAGGCTTCTTCCGACCTAAGCGATCCGAAATATAACTTGCGATAAGCGCCCCTGGTATCGAAGCCAATGGGACTAAGGCCGATATCAAACCAACTTGACTGCCTTGGAATCCTCTTTCGGTCTCCAAAAACTTCGGCAACCATGTAACAATGACGGAAAAGCCGTAAATGGAACAAAATAAAACTAGGAAGGTAATCAAAAGATTGCGGTTTTTAAGTAAAGATAAAACCGAAACTTTTTCTCCTTTATTCGGCGAATTTTCTAATCGTTCACTTTCTTTAAGTGCCATATCTGGATTTTTTTCTTTTACTAACACCGAAATATGGATTCCGACAAGTACCGTTAACACACCGAAAATATAAAATGGAACGCTCCAACTCATTCCTTTGTCTAAAACTAATGTGCTCGACAAGACAAAACCTAAAGCAATCCCTATCCCTGATCCGCTGTTAATAATTGCACTTCCTATAGTTCTGCGTTTTTCAGGAATCGCTTCAGATGATAGAGCAAATTGGGGACCATAATATGTGGCTGAAGAAAATCCCGCAATTGCACGAGCCACCATAAAGCCAGTGAAGCCAGCCATGAGGCCACTGATGCCTGTCAAAACTCCATATAAAACAAACCCAATTACAAGCAATTTTTTCCTGCCAAATTTATCACTGAAAGCTCCTGCTGGAACTTGCGCGATCGTGTAAGTCAGAAAGAATATACTATTGACCAGTCCAAGCTGGCTATTATTCAGGTTATACTCTAAGCCAATATTCCCTAAAATAGGATTCAAAAAATATTTATTGGCATTTATGAACATCCATCCTAACGTGAATGCAATAACCACTTTCCACCAATATGGAATCATAAATTTCTTGCTCTTTTGCCCTTCATGATGTATTGCCATTGGTGCCATAAAAATAACTCCCCTTCATTTTAATTATTACTGCAGGGAAGTTAAGTTATAAAAAACCATTCCCCTACATTTTTATTTTTTTATTGGTTCGCCATTTTCGAACACTACTTTACCACCAACAATTGTTGTCTTCACTTTCCCTTTAAATGTCATACCGACATAAGGTGAGTGCTGATGACGGTAAAACAAATCTTCCTTCTTCAGTTCAAAGCTTTCATTCAAGTTGACAATTGCCAAATCCGCATCATAATCAACGGCAATTGTTCCTTTAGTTGAAAGTCCGAACAATTTTGCTGGGTTTGTAGCAGTTAATTCGACAATTTTTTCTAATGGGAGATTTCGTTTAAAATGCCCTTCAGTCAACATGATATTCAAGGTAGACTGAGCTCCCGAAATACCTCCCCATCCTTCAAAAAAGTTGTCTGTTATTGTTTTCATGGATGCCGGTGCTGGTGAATGATCAGATGCGATGACGTTAATTTCGCCGTTAGCAACTGCCACCCATAAATCCTCTACTTCTTCTTCATCTCTTAATGGAGGGGCACATTTCGCCATTGCTCCTTTTTCTTCTAAATCTTTTACTGTCAACGATAAATAATGCGGGCATGTTTCAACCGTTACATTTACGCCTCTTTGTTTTGCATCGTTAATCACTTCGACTACTTTGCGGCTGCTTGCATGGACAATATGAAGTTTACAACCAGTTGCTTCTGCATAGGAAATAATTCTTCTAACCGCTTCAATTTCCGAAATAATTGGTCGTGATTCAACAAAGTCTCTTGCAGTTGTTTTGCCTTGACTTTGCTTTTCTTGCGCAAGCTGTTCAGTAATAACCGTACTTTCAGCATGAACAGCTAAAAGAGAACCTAAGGATGCAATCTCTTTCATCCCCTTATAAATGGTTTCATCATCAACATTATTGAAATCCACAATTCCACTTGGTGACATAAATGCCTTAAATCCGATTACGCCATTTTCATGAAGATCCTTTAAATCGTCAATATTTTCTGGTACAAGTCCTCCCCAGAAACGAGGATTAACGATTGACTTTTCAGCGGCAGCAGTGCTCTTCAGCACTAAATTTGCTTTATTAATTGTCGGTGGCGTACTATTCAACGGCATATCAAAGAATGTTGTAACTCCTCCGGCAGCTAAGCTTCTGCTTCCTGTCTCTAGTCCTTCCCACTCTGTTCTGCCTGGTTCGTTAAAATGGACATGTGTGTCAATTAAACCTGGCAGGATATGAAGTCCTTGTGCGTCAATCTCATTAACTGCTGTTGCCTCTATTGACTTGCCAATTGAGACTTCCTTAATTTTCCCTTCCTTAATTCCTATATCCCCTTGAACAATTGAATCTGCAGTAACGATCGTCCCGTTTTTAATAATTAAATCGTATTTAACCATGTTTCTTTCCCCCATTTTTTCCATTACCCTTGCCGATTTTTCAGCAAGGGTAAAAATTTTTATTGATCCCTTGGATTAATTATTTAGCAGAAATAAGCTTACCTACAGGAGCTCCTACAATCCCTTTTTCTAAATCGAAAACGACGTTTCCGCGAACAATTGTTTTTGTCACACGACAGTCAATTTTTCTGCCTTCATATGCACTATGTTTGTTTTTGTAGTAAAGGTCTTCTCTTTTAACAACATATGATTGGTTAGGATCCACCAAAATAATATCCGCATCTTTCGAAACGGCAATTTCACCTTTATTTGACAAATTAAATCGTTCAGCCGGATTAGCAGCAATTAAATCAACAAACTTCTGTACTGGTAATCCACGTTGTTTTACAGCTAAATCAAACATTAGGTCAACATTATTTTGTGCTCCGCTAATTCCGCCCCATGCTTCCCAAAGATTTCCTTGCTTTAAGTCCTCAGTACAAGGCGAATGGTCAGATGTGAGCCAGTCGATATTCCCGTTAAGAAGCTCATCCCATAATTTCGCTTGATCTTCTGCTTTTCTGATTGGAGGCTGACATTTTGCTCTAGGACCAATTTCATCAACTTGTTCAGCAGTAAAGGCAAAATAGTGTGGGCAAGATTCAACTGTTACATCTACACCTTCTCTACGAGCTTGTAAAATAGCTTGAACAGCCTCTGAAGTACTAATGTGAACTAAATGTAATTTACAACCAGTTTCTTTAGCAAAAAGGATCGCACGTTGAACAGCGTCCACTTCTGTAAAAACAGGGCGTGATTCCGCATATTCTACTCCAGAGTTTTTGCCTTCTCTCGCAAATTCTTTAGCAAGACCAGATGTAACCGATGGATTTTCCGCGTGAATGCATAGCAACTGATCTAATTCCGCTAATTTTTGCATACCTTTATATAATGTGTAATCATCCACATTTGTGAAATCACCTGGAACATCGCTCGTGATATCAGATAAGAAGCATTTAAAAGCAAGAACACCTGCATCTGCTAGTTCTTCCAACTCGTCTAGGTTCTCTGGCACGAGACCGCCATAGAAAGCATAATCAACATAGTTTTGATTGCTTGCAGCTTCAAGTTTTAAGTCTAGAGCCTCTTTATTAATTGTTGCCGGGAGTGCGTTTAATGGCATCTCCACGTAACTTGTCGTTCCACCTGCCGCTAATGCTTTCGATCCTGTTTCAAAGCCTTCCCATTCTGTACGGCCTGGTTCACTGATGTGAACATGGGTATCAATCATTCCTGGCATGACATACTGTCCATTCGCTTCAATAATTTCTTTTGCATCTTCAGTAATTTGCTCCGCAATGCATGAAATTTTTTCGTTTTTTATGCCAATATCAACTTTACGAACACCATCCCGGAAGACAACATTTCCACCTTTAATTAGTAAATCAAATGTCATTATAAAAACCCCTTTCGATAAAAATAAAATTTATACCCACCGTCAAAATTGCCTATTTTTTGACATTCCCCTAGCCGCATTTCTTTAAAAATTGCCGCTAACACCCTAGTTTATATAGATAAACCCTTATTTCTAGCTACTTTTCTTCATTCAATTTCATCTGTTTTGAAAACTTAACAGCTTTACTATTAGGTAACTCAAGTAAAGCGTAAATAATAAAAGCAGAAATAATTCCTACAAACCACGAAATATCAGAAAGCGGTTTAAAGATTGGAACGAAATTCCCGATTAAGGAAAGCACGCCAGCAACAGTTAATGTAATAATGGCGTTCACATTAAAACCATTTTTATAATTGTATTTACCGTTTTTGGAATACAATTCGCTCAAGTCTATTTCTGTTTTTGTAACTACAAAATAATGAGCTAGCATGATACCCGTGATTGGAGCTAATAGGCCGCCGATCATATTTAAGAATGTAAAAATACTCGTCGCGTTCGCCATAAGTTTCCAAGGCATGACAACAATTCCTAATACAGCCGCGATTGTTGCTCCCGACTTAAAAGTTAGTTTTTTCGGGAATAGTGATGCTAGTTGGTAACCTGCAGGAACAATATTACCTGTTACGTTCACCGATAATGTTGTTAAAGCTAGTGTAAGAACAGATATTGCTATTGCAAAAGAACTATCAAATCGGGCAACTACATCAAGTACATTCCAAATTGGTGTACCAAAGGCAATTTCAGAGCCTACAATAATCGAAATACTTGCGATGGCAAACAATAAATAGGTCACAACTAAACCTAATGTTTGGCCAATAGCCTGATCCTTCGTAGAGCGAGCCAATCTTGTGAAGTCAGATACATTTACAATTGGAGCTGCCCAAGCAGCAATTATTACAGTAATAGCTGCTAAAAAGACAATTACTTTGTTTCCGCTGACTCCTGCACCTGTATAAGCTAAGATCGGGCCAACGCCGCCAGCTAATTTAATTGCCCAAATCGCCATACCGCCAAAAACTATATAAACAAGTGGAGAAAGGATATTTGTAAATTTACTTAATAACCCCATTCCTCCATAAATTAAAGCAACATTGAATAACCAGAATAATAGAAACGAAATTAACGCTGGCAACGACAATCCTAAAAGATTCCAATCCCCGCCTAACGTTAAATACGTTGGCCAAAGCTTTCCGATTAGAATTGATAACGCTTGACTTCCTGCATATGTTTGAAATCCAAACCACATGATTGCGCTAATAACACCTCTTAGCACACCTGCAATCATGGCACCCTTAGTACCAAACGATGTGCGTAAGAACATTGAGAATGGTAACCCGTATTTTGATCCAGCATGACCGTTAAAAACCAGTGCTGCTGCTAGTATGATTGACGCAAATATAATTGCGGCGAATACTTGTCCTGCTGACATCCCTAAGGCAAAAAGTCCACCAATGGCAATATAGTTAGGGATATTGTGAACGGATCCCATCCATATTGTTGCATAATTTCCGATCTTCCAATTTCTATCTTCTGGCTTCGGCGGCAACACGTCTTCGCTAAAACCAGCTGCTTTTAATTGTTCACGATTGATTTGTTTCATCTTTAATCCCCCTTGATTATGCCGAATTTACATTTTGATCATTAATCTATTAGTCAATCTACTAAATGTGCCGCTTTATTTGTTAAAATACTTATTCTTACTACCTCCTTCTGAATTACCAGGTTACTAATTGTAACAAGTGAACTTTATATACACATATTATACGGATGTTCATAATACGTCAACAAAAATGTGTCTATTTTGTGAAAATGTTTTAAAACCATTTAAAACAATCGCTTTATGCTACAGTAAAAATTGATTTTTCAAAAAAACAATAATATAAACAATTTATACTAA
>NZ_JBALOW010000129.1:0-20734 GCF_036965085.1 Bacillus sp. JJ1532 | reverse complement strand
CTATTTACGAAAATAAAATCTTATTATTGACGAATACTAAGTCCGGGTGTATTATGGTTACATAAAGTTAACAAGTAAATAAAATGTAACCTTTATTATAGTTTAATAAATTTAGAAAGGATAGATGAAGATGAAAGACTTAACAAAAGAAATTGCTCACCTTGTAGATTGGCTGGGGGAATATGGAAAGGACCCTAAAGGTGGTGTAACCCGCCTGCTTTATACGAAAGAGTGGAATGAAGCACAAAAAGCATTAGACAAGCTAATGCAAGAAGATGGATTGACTACTCTTTATGATGAAGTTGGAAATTTATTCGGCCACTTAGAAGGCAGTAAGTATAAAAATGAAACAATTTTAACTGGTTCTCATGTTGATACAGTTAAAAATGCAGGTAAATTAGATGGTGCATACGGAATTTTAGCCGGTATCTTAGCTATTCGATACTTAAAGGAAACATATGGGCAGCCTTTACGTAATCTTGAAGTCGTTTCGTTTGCTGAAGAAGAAGGAAGCCGTTTCCCTTATGCTTTCTGGGGTTCAAAAAACCTTGTTGGAATGGCAAAGAAAGAGGATGTTGAAAACATATCAGATTTCAATGGTGTTCCATTCGTAGATGCTATGAGAGAAGCCGGTTTTAATTTTAGGGAAGAATCAGAAGCGTTCCGTACAGATTTAAAAGGTTTTATTGAAATTCATATTGAACAAGGCAATGTATTAGAAAATGAAGGAAAAAGCGTTGGGGTTGTTCACAGCATTGTCGGTCAAAGACGCTTTACGATTGACGTAACAGGTGTAGCGAATCATGCAGGCACAACGCCGATGGGATATCGTAAGGATGCTGTATTTGCAGCCAGCCAAATGATTCAAGACGTGATTAATAAGGCAATAGAGTATGGCGATCCACTCGTTGCTACTGTAGGAAAAATCGAAGTCAAACCGAACATCGTGAATGTTGTACCAGGGGGAGCATTATTCACGTTGGATGTTCGACATACAGAAAAAGAAGTACTTGTAAAGTTCACTGACGAATTAACTAGTATCATAAACAGGATTGCCAGTGAGTCCGGTGTAGAGGTTAAAATCGATATGTGGATGGATGAAGATCCAATTCCTATGGATCAACAAATCGTTGAAGCCATTGAGAAACAAACGAAAGAAACTGGTTTGAATTACAAAATGATGCATAGCGGCGCAGGTCATGATTCGCAAATCATTGCCCCAATTGTGCCAACAGCGATGATATTTGTGCCAAGCCGTAATGGTATTAGTCATAATCCTTTTGAATATACAAGCCCAGAAGAGTTAGCAACGGGTGTTAAAGCGTTAATTCATTCACTATATGTTTTAGCGTATAAAGAGTAAAAATGTTTACTAGTAAAAAGGTAAACTAATTTTTGTGAAATTTTACAATTATATTAATTAAAATAGGAGATGAGAGGCATGAAAACAACGAAGGAAGCATTAAAAAAATTAATGACAGTGAAATTAAATAAAGCGGGGCTTTCCGAAGAACATGCGGAAGGAGTGGCTGATGTATTGGCATATGCAGATGCACGAGGAATTCATTCCCACGGAGCAATGCGGGTGGAGTATTACGCAGAAAGAATCGCAAAAGGCGGCATTAACACAAATCCGAATTTCACGTTTGAAAAAACAGGACCTAGTTCAGCAATATTTGATGGCGATAACGGCGTTGGACATGTAGCAGCAAAAATAGGGATGGATCACGCGATCGATATGGCGAAAGAATCTGGGATTGCAGTCGTCGGCGTTAGAAGGATCGGTCACAGTGGAGCCCTTTCATACTTTGTACAACAGGCTGCTGAACAAGGCTTAATTGGCATTTCAGTTGTTCAATCGGATCCAATGGTTGTGCCTTTTGGTGGAAGTGAACCGTACTATGGAACAAATCCAATTGCGTTTGCAGCCCCTGGTAAAAATGACGATATGATCGTCTTTGATATGGCAACGACAGTTCAAGCATGGGGGAAAATTCTTCATGCACGCTCGAAGAATGAATCCATCCCGAATACATGGGCGGTAGATAAAAACGGTGAGTCGACAACAGACCCATTTAAAGTCAATGCTTTACTCCCAATTGCAGGTCCGAAAGGCTATGGATTAATGATGATGGTGGACGTTTTATCAGGTGTTTTACTTGGCTTGCCATTCGGAAATAAAGTTTCATCTATGTATAATGATTTAAGTGAAGGCCGTAATTTAGGTCAACTTCATATTGTTATCAATCCAGCATACTTTACAGACTTAACAAAATTTAAAGAAAACATTTCTAATACAATGAGCGATTTAAACAATATTAAACCAGCACCTGGTTTTGAACGAGTGCTTTATCCTGGTCAAAACTCTGTTATTGCCGAACAACAATCAGAAAAAGAAGGAATTGAAATTGTTGACGATGTATATCGATATCTTGAGTCGGAAGTTGTTCACTTCAATAAGTATGACAATAAAGACCCATTTGCAAAATAGTTTCTGAGGCTAACTATTAAGCAACCAGATTTTAATTTTTAATAGATATTATTAAACCCATATATCTGAGATGATTTAATTTAGATATTTTTAAATGGAGGTAAAATAAGTATGACAACAGTTATGACAAAAGATTTTTACACTGCAATTAAAGAAAGACGTTCTTACTATAGCATCAATAAAGAAGTAAAGGTATCTGATGATAGAATTGAAGAAATCGTTGAATTTGCCGTAAAATACACTCCATCTGCTTTCAATTCACAAACTGCACGTCTAGTTGTATTGACAGGAGAAGCGCATGATAAATTATGGAACATTACAACAGAAACGTTAAGAAAAGTGGTTGGAGAAGGAAATTTTGAAGGATCTCAGCAAAAAATGGATTCCTTTAAAGCTGGATATGGAACAGTATTATTTTTTGAAGATGAAGCAATTGTGAAATCTCTTCAAGAACAATTTGCTTTATATGCCGACAATTTCCCGATCTGGTCAAATCAAGCATCAGGTATGCATCAATTAGTGATTTGGTCAGCATTAGAAGCTGAAGGATTAGGAGCGTCTTTACAACACTATAATCCGTTAATTGATGAAGAAGTCAAGCAAGAATGGAATATCCCAAGCAATTGGAAGTTGATTGCTCAAATGCCATTTGGCAATCCAATTTCTCAACCAGGCGAAAAAGAATTCCATCCAGTTGAAGATCGTGTTAGATTTTATAAATAACACACAAAGGAATTAATAAAAAAATACCTCCCTATCATTTTGATGAGGAGGTATTTTTAACATTTATAATTTCATTTTAATAATTCGATTAGTGGAATGGTGCATAAAATCAGGCTGCAGACTTTTTGATCTTACCGAAAGTAAACAAATTGATTTTAGATACATTGCTTAGGGAGAGTGATTTTTAACATGGTTACGCTATATACATCACCAAGTTGTGCTTCTTGTCGCAAAGCAAAAGCTTGGCTTAGTAAATATGAAATTGATTATGAGGAAAGAAATATTGTTTCTACACCGTTGACGATTAATGAGATTAGAGGAATTCTTCGTATGACAGAAGATGGAACAGATGAAATTATTTCAGAAAGATCAGCTGTATTTCAAGAATTGAATATAAATATAGATTCTCTTTCACTTTCAGAATTATATCAAACAATCAAAGATCACCCTAAATTATTACGAAGACCACTAATTCTTGATGAAAAAAGGTTACAAGTGGGATTTAATGAAGAAGAAATTCGCAGATTTTTGCCTCGCCAAGTTCGTACACTCCATCATGATGAAGCTCAAAGAATGGTCAATTAATATAGACAACTATTTGGGATTAAAATAATATGTAATGGAAGTAATGCTCCTTATAATCATGTATTTAGACAAGAGTGTCAAATACATAATTATAAGGTTTTTTTACTATAGACCTAAAAGCTTTTTGCTGCTTCAATTGCTTTTGCAATAGCTTTTTCTTTAATCTCTTGAGCCTTTTCTGGAAATCTCTTATGCCCTTCTATAAATATACCTTCAAAAGAAGATACTTCAAAGAATTTCATCATAACTTCTAAGTAACGATGACCCATTTCCATATCAGCATCTGGTCCTTCTGAATAAATATCTCCACGGGCTTGAATGTGTATTGCCTTTTTACCTGTTAACAAACCAACTGATTTTTCTTTAGAGTATTTGAAAGTTTTCCCAGACACAGCTACACCATCAATATACGTTTTCATTATAGCTGGTATAGAAAAGTTCCACATTGGTGTAACAAATATATATTTATCAGCTAATAAAAATTGTCCCCCTAATTCAGCTAAACGACCTACTTTCGATCTTTCGCTTGGTAATAACTGATCAAATGAAATACCTGTCCGAAGTTTTTCCCAACCACTAAACACATCGGCATCAAGATATGGAATATTAGCCTTGTATAAGTCAAGATGAACTATTTCATCATTAGGATGTAAATCTCTATATGATTTGATAAATGCTTCTCCTACTTCCATACTATAAGATCCAGTTTCATCATGCGGATTCGCTGTAATATAAAGAACATTTGACATGTGTATCTTTTCCTGCCTTTCTAAAATCAAGAATACTCTCTGCTTCTGTGCTGAATGATAATCAAGCAACTGTATTCTTGATTATTGTTGTTTATTCAATGATGATATCGTTTATCTCTAATGAAAAATCACGAGTTGATACTTCTTTCTAATGGAGCTATAGTGATGCAAAAGTTGAACTATTCACTCGTCTACATTAATCCTTAATCCAATCTTCAGCCCAACCACTGATTGGCCCAAGAATTTTTCCTAATTCAGTTCCTTTTTTTGTGAGCAAATACTCTGTCCGAATAGGGCGTTCAGGTATGACATGACGTACAACTATTCCGTGTTCCTCCAGTTCTTTCATTCTTTCCGTGAGCACTCGTTTACTTAAATCTGGAATTGTTGCATGAATTTCACTAAAACGTTTGGGTCCACCAATTAACACATATATAATTAACCCAGTCCATCTTTTTCCGATTAGTTCAAAGGATTTTTCTACCTTAGGGCAAAGATCTTGCGGCTCGCTCATCTCCCTACATCTCCTTATTATCACTTTGTATAATGAAAATCCTGTATATTTATTGTAACCTAAACTGCTTTACTAATGAAGATAAAAATTGTTTGTTAACTATAAAATGATTAATGATAGCAATAACTTGAAAGCTATTATAAGTACCAAAACACGAGAATAACAAATATACTAATTATAAAAAGTAACCGATAAATTAGACGGGTTAAACCGGAATTTTATATGCTTGACTGTTAGGTTTTCATCCAATAATTGGTATGTAAAATGAACTGCAAGCAAATTTAATCAGATGGTCTTGGACCGGCAGCAAGACCAGAGTTTTCTACTGTCATAATTGGACGAACAGTAATATCTTTAATCACATTAATTTGACAAGATAAACGAAGACAATCATCAAATAATTGATCATCATTCAATCCTTTAGCCACAAATGCATTTTTTTCATTGCTAGTTACTTCAAGAAAATCACCTGCCAAAACTTCTACTCTACAAGTTGTACATTTTGCTTTTCCGCCACAGCGATGGAGAATATTTACACCATGATCTTCTAATGCTAATACTAACTTTTTTCCCGGTTCTACTTCAAAAGTACCTTGACCGATTACAGTAATATAGGGCATATTAATTCCACCTCACAAAAAATGATTGATCAAAATATTTTTTCTTCATAATTAGTTATTCTCATACTTAGCGACATTAAGACATAAAATGATTTTTTTCGCTAATAATACAACCATTTCCTCTTACTTAGAACTTAAAGGATTAATTGATAATTATAAATCTCGAATTCGAGATTTAATTCTTGCTTTCACATCAATTGAGTGGTAAAGTGATATTAAAGGTTAGCATTATAAAAGTAGTACAAACTAATGACTAAGCATAGTAAATAATTTACAACAAATTTTTTTAAAAAGTCACTTGATTAATCAAGTTAAACTTAAGGAGGAAGTACGATGTATAAAATTCCTGGGCATCATCATATTTCAATGATCACTAAGAACGCTCAATTAAATAATCATTTTTATCAAAACGTGTTAGGTCTTCGGCGCGTGAAAAAGACCGTTAACCAAGATGATCCTTCCATGTATCACTTATTTTACGGAGATTTAACCGGAAGTGCAGGTACAGAACTATCCTTTTTTGAAATGCCGTTAGCGGGAAGAACACATCGCGGAACAAATGCTATTACTCAAATCGGCTTACTCGTACCATCATTGGAAAGTCTTAAATATTGGAAAAAACGCTTTGAGCAATTTGAAGTTAAGCACAGTGAAATCACAACCTATGCAGGTAGAGCAGCACTTCCATTTGAAGATTCAGAAGGGTTGCTACTTGTTTTATTAAATAATAATGGAGAAGAGATACCAGATTACTGGATGGCTTGGGAAGATTCATCTGTAGAGCCTGAGCATCGTATTTTAGGAATGGGAACTGTGGAAATTACAGTGCGCTACTTGGAACGAACAGCTAAAACTTTAACAGAAATGTTTGGTTATATTGATGTGGTGCGCACAGAAGATGAAGCAACCTTTCAGTCTGTTGCCGGTCAAGCATTCGGTGAAATTGTTGTAAAGCAGCAAGAGGGGCCAAGTGAAAAGCCAGGGCGTGGGAGTATTCATCATTTAGCCATTCGTGTAAAAAACGAGGAAGAACTCCTGTTTTGGAATGAAGAAGTGAAAAAACGTGGATTCTATTCATCAGGCATTGTTGATCGTTTTTACTTTCAAAGCTTATATTTCCGTGATTCTAATGGGATTTTATTCGAAATTGCAACAGATGGACCTGGATTTACAACAGATTCTTCAATTGAAGATTTAGGAAAGAATTTAGATTTACCGCCATTTTTAGAAGAGAAACGTGCAGAAATTGAAGCCAAATTAAAGCCGCTTGATTAAGGGGAGATAAGAAAATGGAAAAATATCGTATCGATTTAAACAAAGGACTAGAATTTGGATTATATTCAATTGGTGATCATTTACTAAACCCATATACAGGAAGTCGCATTAGCGCTGAGCAACGCATTCGCGAATTAATTGAAGCAAGTAAGCTAGCAGATGAAGCGGGACTAGATGTTTTTGCTGTTGGTGAAAGTCATCAAACGCATTTTACAACGCAAGCACATACAGTCATTTTAGGTGCTATTGCACAAGCGACAAAAAATATAAAAATTGCGAGCTCGTCAACGGTGTTAAGTGTATCAGACCCCGTTCGTGTATATGAGGATTTTGCAACACTCGATTTAATCTCAAATGGCCGGGCTGAAATTGTCGCTGGTCGGGGATCAAGAATTGGTGCATATAGTTTGCTTGGATATGATGTCCGTGATTATGAAGAATTATTTGAAGAAAAATTAGAGCTGCTGTTGAAGATAAATAATGAGGAAAGAGTGACGTGGGAAGGGCAATTCCGTGCACCACTGGAAAATGCCTATATTCTTCCTCAGCCTCTAAATGGCCATATGCCGATTTGGCGTGCTGTTGGCGGTCCGCCTGCGAGTGCCATTAAAGCAGGCAATGCAGGAGTACCAATGATGCTAACAACACTTGGGGGCCCAGCGAAAAATTTTAAAATATCTGTAGATGCTTATCGTGAAGCTGCAGCACAAAATGGATTTGACTCAAGCGAGTTGCCTATTGCTACAACGAGCTTATTTTACACGGCAGAAAATTCACAGGATGCACTTCGTGAGTACTATCCACATGTGAATACAGGGATGCAGGCATTAAGAGGCGGCGGTTATCCGAAGCAACAATTCGCTCAGGCAGTTGACTATCGTGATGCATTAATGATTGGCAGCCCACAGCAAATTATTGAAAAAATGCACTATCAATATGAATTATACGGACAACAGAGATTCATGGCACAAATTGATTTTGGTGGTGTGCCATTCGATAAAATATTGAAAAACATCGAATTGATAGCAACAGAAATTTTGCCTGCAGTAAGAAAATTTACAGTTAAAAAATAGGGGGCAAGTAAAATGAAAATAGTCGGCTTATCTGGTTCAAAGGTAGGTTCTAAAACAAGAACAGCGATGAACTACACATTAAAATCTGCAAGTGAAAAATATCCAGACGCAGAAATTACGCTTATTGATTTAGCAGAATTTGAAGTTCAGTTCAGTGATGGACGTAATTATTGGGATTATGCAGGCGATACAAAATATGTAGCCGAAAAAATAATGGAGGCAGATGCCATTATTATAGGCACACCAGTGTTCCAAGCATCCATCCCAGCTACATTAAAAAATATATTTGATTTACTGCCAGTAAACGCATTTCGCGACAAAGTTGTCAGTATGCTGTGACAGCTGGCACTCCAAAGCATTACTTAATGGCAGAACAACAATTAAAACCAGTCTTGGCTTATATGAAGGCTCAAATCGTACAGACTTACGTATTTATTGAAGAAAAAGATTTCCTTCGAAAAGAAATTACAAATGATGATGTGCTGTTCCGTATCGAGCGTTTAGTCGAAGATACAGTAGTACTAACGGAAACATATGCGAAAATCCGCAAAGCTAAAGAAGCAGAATACGATTTTTAATAGAATTATAATATCAATACTTGCTAGCGAATTATACACCCTTAGCGACAATATGATTCAAAGGTATGATGAATGAATTAGGAAAAATATTGATACTGAAAAGGTTTTGACCGCTGGCTGACTTGAAAGGTTTTTAACAAGACTTTTTATGGTCAGCTTCTTTTAGATTTAAGCTATTAATAACCCTAACTTGACATATTGGAAAAGCCATGTGGCATAAATTGAATTGAAAATAAATATGTGTTAGGGCGGGTGATTATGATGGTTGTGAAATATAAGAATAATTGGATTCCTATTAAAACACTTGAAGAGATGTCCAAGACCAATTACGACGTCCTGATTGTCGGTTCAGGTCCCGGGGGAGGGGCAACTTTACAAAGACTTTGTGAGTTGTGGAAGAATCAAGGAGCCAAAAAGATTGGAATAATTGAAAAGGGTGATAAGTTATTTCATTCCCATTCCCTTAATATTCCTACGCAGAATGTGAATACAGCCCGAGATGTCCTTCTTCCTGATAATTCAACAGCTTTAGGTAAACGGTTACCACAATTTTCAGGAGCTACAATGGTATATGCACTTGGAGGCAGGTCATTGTTCTGGAATGCAGCCACTCCGCGCCCTATTCGGTCTGAGCTTAATAAATGGCCAATTCATCCCCGTGAAATAAATGTATATTATGGGATGGCCGAAAAATTATTACATGTTACAAGAGATTATGCTAAGGGCTCATCGATGCAAAATGTTATGTTAAAGCGACTCCATGCAAACGGGATTTTGGAAGCTGATGACATGCCTTTAGCTTTTGATATGACTCCATCCCGGCAAGGTGAAGTCCACTCAAATCCATGGTTTAGTTCGATCAATGCTTTAGCTGCTGCCTTGTTTGATCGGCCATATGACCTTGCAGTTAACGCTTATGCTTCTAGAATTATTGCTGAAAGTGGAAGAGTGTCGGGTGTCGAAGTATTTTCTGAAGACAAGAGGTCTCATATACTTCGCGCCAAAAATGTCGTAGTATCGGCTAGTACGTTAGAAACTCCGCGTCTATTGCTTAATTCTGGAATCCAAGGGCCTGCAATTGGGCGTTATTTAACAGGGCATGTATCCATTATTGGAATTGGAACAATCGATCGAAGACAGTTCTCTGACAAACTGGGCAATCTCGCTGTATTGAAATTTGAGACAAATGAGTCTCCATATCAAATTCAGATTCTTGGGCCAGACCAATACTTTTCATATCAGCAGTTTGAAGACAAAGCATTAAAGGATCAGCTTATGGTTGTCTACGCATCCTTTGGAAGGGTGGAGCCTCGAGCTGAGAACAGAGTGTACCTTACGGCTGAGAAGGATGAGTTCGGTGTACCGTTACAGCAAGTCCAATACTCTTTAAGCAACAAAGACCGTCAAGTAGCAAACCAGGTTGCCCAAGGCATTAGACAATCTGCAGCTGCTATGGGCGTGACTCTGGATGAATCTTCTTTGGCGCTGAGGCCGCCAGGGGCAGATATGCATGAGGCGAGTACAAGCAGAATGGGAGATGATCCTTCGACATCAGCGACTAACCGTCAAGGTCAAGTACATGGGGTTCAAGGGCTATTTGTAGCTGATAATAGTGTGCTTCCTTCATTAACTGCGGCTGGACCTGTACTTTCAAATGTTGCTTTGGCCATTAGACTGGCAGATCATATCGTTCGACAGTCACAGTAACATCGTATTAATAAATTGATAGCTTTCTCGATTGCAAATGTTCTTTCGTATCTTTCAATGTCAAATAATAGGTGATTATCCTAAAATCAAAATAAAAGTTAGTAGGTTAAAACCAACTTTTACTAGAGAAAAGTTGGTTTTTAATTTTTCTAATTGATTGACACAGACAAAGATAAAACGTAAAATTATCTCACATTAAAGATATTTAATTTAAAGATATTAGCTTTTAATTAGTGTCATAGAAAAATGTAAATTAATTAAAGGGGTGGATAATAAAATGAGTAGCCAAAATGTCTGGTCCAGAGGAATTAGAAGTGTAAAAAATGTCTCTTTTCAGGAAAATTCGCCAACTCATAAAGTTGGATTCGTTTTAGAACCGGGTAATTGGGAAGAATATGATCCATTTCTATTGATGGCGGAAGATTTTTTCCAGCGGGGGACATTCGGAATGCACCCGCATCGTGGAATAGAAACTGTAACATATGTGATTGATGGAAAGCTTGAACACTTGGATAACAAAACAGGCGGAGGGGAATTATTACCCGGAGATGTTCAATGGATGACAGCTGGTAAAGGGATCATTCATACAGAGGACCCTGCTTTGGGAGAAACCGTTCATTCCCTGCAGTTGTGGGTGAATCTGCCTAGTGATAAAAAAATGACAGAACCTCGTTATCAGAATATGCGTGCACAGGATATGCCAGTTCGTTTTGAAGATGGCGCAGTCATCCGTGTCTTTTCAGGCTCATCAATGGGTGTTAAGGCCGGCACGAAAAATCACGTACCTGTTACAATGGTAGAGATTATACTTGAACCGAATAAAACTGTCATCCAGGATCTTCCTGGTGGCTATAATGGATTTCTATATATAATAGAAGGAAAAGGTACTTTTGGTAGTAAAAATACGGATGGCGAGAAAGGTCAAGTTCTTTGGTTGGAACGTGGCATGGATGCCGAAAAGAGTGAAGTGAAGATTCAATCTAAAGAAAAATTACACGTGTTATTATATGCTGGCCGACCCATTAGAGAAAATGTTGTCGCTCGTGGTCCATTTGTGATGAATTCGGAAGAAGAGATTGTACAAGCATACAAGGATTTCAGAGAAGGGAAATTCGAATAAAAAAATATGTGACGATCTAGCCTAACTGAACATTCCTCAGTTGGGCTTTTTTAATATGGAAAGTATATGTCGAGATAGCATATAAGATGAACAAAGAGGGAAAATTGAGTATAAATATGATTTTGAATCAGGATTTATACCAGGAGGAAAACTTTCATGAAAATCGCTGCAATTATTGGCAGTAATCGTAAAGGATCTTACAACAGAAAGCTGACTGCTTTTATTCAAGAACGTTTTCAAGAGAATATTGAAATTGAAATTTTAAAAATTGAACAGTTACCAATGTACAGTGAGGATGATGAGTTTAATTCTTCTTCAATCGTAACGGAAATTAAGCAAAAGATTTCAGAAAGTGATGGTGTTTTAATTTCTACACCTGAATATAATCATTCCATCCCAGGACTCTTAAAAAATGCGCTCGATTGGGTTTCTAGAGTTGATACGGTTATGGTTAACAAACCGGTTATGATCATCGGCAGTACGACAGGAGCCCTAGGAACTGTTCGTGCTCAGATTCATCTTCGTCAAATTCTAAATTCGCCAGGCATTTCTGCCCTTATCTTACCTGGAAATGAAGTTTATATTACTTTTGTACATGAGAAAATGAATAAAGCGGGAGAGCTGATACATGAGCCAACTATTCAAATTTTGGATCGAACGATGAATAATTTTATTGATTGGATAGGAAAAAATAAATTGTAAAAAAGTAAGGTCTATACCCGTTAGTCTTATGGTTAAAGGGGTATCGACCTTTTTTATGTTTATAGAAATTTGAGAGAGAAGTAAGGAGGAAAAACTCAGAAAATAAGATAATTTTTAGTTTATATCTGAGAAATGCTAATACCCCATTTAGTTACGGTTTATATTTTTGTGAATTTTCCCCATGAACTATAATTTCTCCGCTGACGTTGAACTTCGTAACTTCGCCGCCTTCCAATGCGTAATTCGTAACATTGTCTCCATAAGTAATAATGTCTCCATTAATGGTCAAACTTTCAACTTTGCCTCCTGATTTAATACTTATTGCATTTGCCGCAAGCTTTGTTATTACGCCTTTGACTAGGGAATTACCCACAGAGCCATATGTTGTTACGTTTTCTTCCACAGTCATATTTCCAATGGGCTTGCTCACTTGTACGCCTATTGAGCCATCACCATAGGTAGTGATGGATTTAAACTTAATATTTTCAACCGTACCGTCATATTGGTTAAAGCCCCTAGCACCTAACCCATATGTAATAATATCTTGTGCCAAGAAATCTTTTACTGTACCAAAATTCACGAATCCAATACCGCTTGGGCCATAAGATACGATTGGATAATTACTAACCCATTTTTCAACTTTGCCCCAAGTATCCAGGACCATATCATTAACACCATAAGTCACAAGCTCACCGTGATGTTTAACGGTTTTTGCCTCAACACCATAAACAATGAAAACAGCAGCAGTAATGATATCTGCTGTACCATAGGGTAACATACCATTTGAATATACAGCACCTGTGGTTAGTGTTTCCAAATTAACTTTGCCACCTTCATCGCCAAAACCACAAACAAAAATGCCTGAGCCAATAACCGGAGCATTTTTAAAGCCTATGCAGATATTTGTTAATCTGCAATCAATCTTACTGTTTTCGTCAGAGTTAAAATTATAAACAGTCAGTGCCCCTTGGTATACATTAACGCCATACTTTTGTGGCTGCTCACTGTAATGTCTGGAATCGCAAGAAGTAATATGTATATGATCTGCAATCAGATTTATCTTGTCTGTTCCTTGCCTAGAAATAATTGAAACCTGCCCTGTAATATTCAAATTTTCAAGGACAATATTCCCCATATCTGGAATGCCGTAAACCGTATATATTGCTCGGTTAGCTTGTTTTGTCATCACTGTTAAGTTTGAGATTGTATTGTTGCGCGTCACACCAAAACCATCACTATTGTTAAAGCTCACCATCCATGAACCGTTACTTTTTCCTATTAATTTGTAGCCTTCAGGTAAAGTAATGGAATGCGGGGAAAGAATTGATGTTTCTATCTCCAAAACTTGTGGTGTATTTTCTGAAATGGCTTGCATCAATTCTAAAAGTGTAGTTATTTTTGTTATTTTCATTTTAAAATTCTCCCTTAAATTCTTCTCCTTTTCGATCGAATCCAAAAAAACTCTACTGCTGAAATTATTCTTTCCGAGGAACCTCTCCTCCATACAAACAGCGGACTTTATCAGATAATGATATATAGTTGGGTTATCGATTGCTGAGGATCGCCTAAACGTTATAGACCAAGATTGTAGGTGTAAATCAAATTAAATTTTCGAATAAGGAATGAAGTTTATCATTACTTTTGCAGAAATTTGATACAGAAGCCAAGAATAAGAAAATGGTAAAAGTGGGATAATTTTTATCTCTAATTCAAGATTTTTTAAGTTGAGATATTTGCGAGTTTGAGTTATGATGTGTTCATAGGTTATAAAAAGTAACCTTTAAACAAAAAGAAGACAAGTTGATGTGAAACCAATTTCATTTTCAGGCCTATTTAAGCTCAGTTCCTAGGAACTGATCACTATAAGATATTTAAATATTAAACAACAGGGGGAATAGATTATGATTAAAACATTGAAAAAAACAATATTAACAGGAGCTGCGGCAGCAACCATTTTAGGAACAGCATTTACAACTATTTCGGGAGTAGTAGCAGCAGCTCCCAGCAGATATACACAAAACCAAGAAGTGAAAGTGAATAATCACAAATATACACATCTTGAAAGATATAGCTATTCACAAATTAAACAATATGAATTTCGTTTCAAACAATTAGGCTATAACATTCATGATCAGCACTCTATTATGAATTTTCAAAGGCATTATCATTTACATGCCGATGGGATTCTAGGAAGAGCTACAATCGAGAAATTAATGCGTGTAACGTATAACCAATATGAAGTTGACCTTTTAGCACGTGCTATTTATATGCAAGCCTATAATCAACCATTCAATGCCCAAATTGGAGTGGGTTCTATAATATTGAACCGATTGCATCACAGTCAATATCCTAATTCCATCTATGGAGTTATTCAAAATGACAGCCAATTTAGACCAGTAATATATGGAAGATATGCTGACATAAAACTTGATGCCAAATACTATCGTGCAGCCTATAAAGCCATTCAAGGTATTGATCCTACCCGAAATGAGCTTTATGTTCAAAATAAATTAAATATTAAAGCCACTAGCAGCATTTCATTATCAGAAACAGGAAAAATCACTTACGGACAAAACGTATTTACTAGATAAATAATTTTCCATTCAATGATATGACGTGCAAACCCAGCTGAGCATTTTTAGGTTGGGTTTGCAATTAAATATAATAGAGAGAAGGACAATAATTTGAATAGAGTAGTAAATATGATGATGCCGTTGATAATTTTAACTTTCTTTGTAGTTGGTTTATCATATACACCTAATTCCGCCTATGCTGCTGAAAAAAATGGGGAAGATATCATCATTATTAATAAGAAGATAAATAAATTAGCCTATATTAATAGTCAAAACAAAATATACATTTTTTCCGTCGCAACTGGGAAAACAAAAGATTTAACTCCAATTGGAGAATATAGAATTGTGAATAAAATAATTGACCGACCTTATTATAAAAAAAATATTCCTGGTGGAGCTCCTGAGAACCCATTAGGTCGTAGATGGCTTGGTTTGAACGTATATGGCACTCCTGGTAATACCTATGCAATACATGGAAATAATAACGAAAACGCTATCGGAAAGTATGTTACAGCAGGTTGCATAAGGATGAATAACAATGAAATCGAATGGCTGTTTGGAATGGTAAAAAATAATACGAAAGTATGGATAGTAGATTCTAACGAGACATTTGAAAAAATGGCGGCAAACAGATTACTCGAAAAAGGATCTTTTACTGCCAAAAGCTAAGTGCAGTTTTTTAAAAGCAAAAAAATAGAACATATAATTGTAAAAATATATTAATTGATGAAAATGAATGGAGGATTAAATTATGATAGAAGTAACTGTTACTGTAAATGTTAACGGTAAAAATTATTTAACAAATGTTATTGGTGATAAAGGAATAACATGTGACAAAATTAACCTTATAGCTAAAGAACAAGTATTAAAACAATTGAGAAATAAGTAACTCATAAAAAAATAAAAAAGGGCTATCCTAAGCAGTATGTTTACAACTTACTTAGGGTAGCCTCTACATCTTTCAAGGAGTTTTTTCGGCTCCTTTTTCAACAGTGAATAATTAAGGCTCATGTAGACAAACTTATGGTAGGCTCTGGTTATAAATTGAGTAACTTGTTTAATTATTTTACAAGTTGTAAATTTCATCATCCATATAAAATAATGATTACAAAAAGGAGGTATGGCTCCATGAATCAGAATAATTGCGACTTTTCACCGATGAAACAATCATTAAAAAAGGATATCGTCCAAGTTATTTCAGCCCTGCAGAGTAGCTTAGAAACAATGGATAATGAAAATTATTGCCTTCTTGGAAATTTTGAAAAAATAAAAAATCAATTTGTACATATTGAAATGAAAGCAGCTACTTTTTATTTAAACTGTTATTTATCTCCGTTTACGGATAAATATCCGGAATTATCAATCTGTGTACAAAATATGTCTGATCGGAGACATGGAGGATTAATTGTTATTAAACGAGAGGATTCTCTTGAATCTTTGATTCATCCTGGTATCTCAATAGGCGCAGAATTGAGCCATACTTTATTGGAATCAATTTTTTTTCCGGGAAATCCTCTACATGATGGGGCTGTGTTGGTAAGTCAAAATCATATCGTCTCCGCAGCTAATGTCCTCCCGCTTTCAGACAAATATACGGGTGATAAAAAACTAGGTACACGTCATCGCTCTGCACTAGGTTTATCCGAAAAAAGTGACGCTCTTGTGCTTGTTGTATCTGAGGAGACGGGTAGAATTTCATTTGCTTTTAATGGAAGCTTGCACCCAATCACTACAGGAGAAATAATTTGAAGTTATAACCTAGGTTTTTCCAAGTCAAACGGAGAAGCCTAGGTTTTTAATTTAATTAAACCCTTAAATTAAATATCTCGAATTAAAAACAAAATGTTTGCGCTTTTATCAATTGCCTAGTAAACTGAAAGTGTGATGCCTGAAAAAATTCGGTTGAGGTGTATTAACATGGAAACATTTGAACAGGTAGTTAGAGTAAGACGATCAGCAAGTAATTTTTTGGAAAATAATCCAATTTCAAAAAAAGAATTGGATGAAATTTTTGAACTTGTAAAAATGGGACCGTCTGCATTTAATCTCCAGCATACAAATTATCTAGTAGTAATGGATCCAGAGTTGAAGTTAGGCGTAAAAAAGGCAGCAAATAATCAACATAAAGTTGGAACTGCTTCAGCAGTAATTATTGTTCTAGGTAATAAGAAGGCTTATCAAGATGTGGGGCAAATCAATGAAGGACTACTTGCTTTAGGAGTATTAAGCAAACAAGAGTATGACAATGAAATACAAGATGTAACGTCTTTATATGATCAGAGAGGAGAAGTATTCCAGCGTGATGAAGCCATTCGTAATGCTTCACTGTCAGCGATGTTATTCATGCTTGCTGCTAAAAGCAAAGGCTGGGACACTTGTCCGATGATTGGGTTTGACCCAGAACAATTGAAAAAATTATTATCCATATCTGATCAATATGAACCAGTATTAATGATTGCCCTTGGAAAGGAAAAAGTACAGAGCAGAAAACCAAGAGGGTACCGTAAACCAGTAGACGAATTTGTTACATATATTTAAATGATCATGCAAAAAGTTATTTAAAAAACTGGTTTCCCATTTATCTATAGGAAACCAGTTTTTTGTTATTAAATAATCTTTTTTGGAATCATAAATTCCCTTACTAGGAAACCTGATTGGGGAAAATGTAATCCCAATTGCCAGGCCCCAATCCCTCTTAGACGATAATTAACCATTAGCTGAAGTTTTTGAGCTCGGGCTCTTGAATCTTCGAACCATACAATATGTCGCTTTCCCGTTTCGTCTCGATACTGATAGAAAGGCTGCTGATATTCTGATGAATATTGGATTGGCACTTGATATTTCATAGCTGTTTCTACTGCAGTAGAGACAGATACGGCACGGGCACTTTCTACTGTTCCATTTGCCATTGTCCAATTATAACCATAGCGTGGAACACCAAGGATAATTTTATTTCCTCTCATGTGATTAAGAGCATACTCGATTGTTTTTCTCACTTCCCCAATGGGAGCAGTAGGACCAGGTGGACTGCTTGTTTCGTGCCAGTCATAAGCCATAATAAAGACAAAATCAACAGCTGCTCCAATTCCTCCGTAATCATAACCTTTTAACCAAGAAATTTCGTCACTTGTTTTAGCCGGTACCGCTACGGATGTATAATGTCCTTCAGGCCTCAATCGATTACTTAGAGAACGTAAGAAGCCACTATACAAATCCCTTTCACTTTCGCGAATCCGTTCAAAATCAATATTTACACCTGCATAGCCTTTTGTTTTGACAAGGTTGTAGATATTATTAATTAATCTTTCTCTAATTTCAGGAGTATTTAATACTTTTCTCGTTAATTCGGGACTAAATCCTGTCGGGGTCAAATTCGTGATAACGGCAAGGGGTGCAACCTTATTCTCTTTCACAATTCGAATAAGTTGTTGATCATCTAAAGTGCTCAAACTTCCATCTTCAAGAACATGGTATTCAAAAATTCCAAAAAAAGTATTAATCGGTGCGAAGGTTTGGACGATTACTTGATTCTTTTCAGGTGTAGAAGGTGTTATATAACTAAAACCTTCAGCTTCATACTTAAGTCTAGGGGGCAAATATAACCTCATTCCAACCATTAATATATCGGAGTGCAACCCGTTATATAAACGAATAGTTTCTATTGAAATTAAACTCATGTGAGAAATGGAATAAAGTGAATCCCCGGGCTGAACAATATATATATTTGTCGGAATTAGCAAATCTTGACCTGGTACTAATCTATCTGTTTTTAATCTGTTTATGTTGCGTATACTATCCATAGAGACTTGGTATTTAGTTGCAATCGAAAACACAGAATCACTCTCTTTAACGACATAAATAAACATGGCAATCCTCTTTTCGAAAATAAGTATTAGTTTAAATATATGTAATTGTTTTTATTGAATGTTGGAAATAAATTAAAGTGAAGGAAATACAAAAAGGGAATCGTGTATAATACATAAATTTTGGAGGAATACAAATTGTCTGATCTCTATTCACGTCTTTCCAAGGATGAAGCTGCGCTTCTTCTAGTGGACCATCAGACCGGACTCATTTCCGGCCTTGTCCGTGACTACGGTGTAGACGAATTCAAGAATAATGTTTTGGCTTTGGCCAATACTGCTAAATTTTTTAATCTGCCCGTCATCATGACCACAAGCTTTGAGAATGGTCCCAATGGACCGCTTATGCAAGAACTCGTCGATCTCTTTCCAAATGCGCCAAAGATCTCTCGACCAGGTCAAATCAACGCCTGGGACAACGAGGATTTCGTCAAGGCGATTGAGGAAACTGGCAAGAAACAACTGATTATAGCCGGTGTGGTGACCGATGTCTGCGTTGCTTTTCCGGCACTTTCCGCAGTGAAGGCAGGTTATGAAGTATTTGCTGTCGCCGATGCTTCCGGAACTTTCAACAAGCAGGTGGCGAACGCCGCATTAATGCGTATGGCTAATGCAGGAGTACAGCTCATGAATTGGTTTAGTGTGGCAAGCGAATTGCAACGCGATTGGCGCAACGACAAAGAAGGATTTGGCGCCCTGCTTGCAGGCCATCTTCCGGGTTATCAAAATGTAATCGGGAGTTATACGGGGGCTCAGCGCGACCTAGGCAATCAATAACTAAATTAACAGTGATTAACTTATCGGATCAAAAACGCAGCAAATTTGCTGCGTTTTTGATTATGAGAGGTTTAACTTGATTTCTATTCAGTTGAGTGGTAAAGTGATAATTAGGTTAATGTTAGGGAGGGGAAACGAGTTGCGTAATAATACGATGGGGTCTTTAATATGGTTACGCTTAATGCGTTTTACGAACCGCAGTAACCAGCTTTCGAATGATTTTTTAAAGCGTTTTGATATTACAACAGCACAATTTGATGTGCTCGTGCAAATACAAGTTTATCAGCCGCTAACGCAAATGGAGCTAGCTGATAAAGTAACAGTTACGCAAGGTGGTATTTCCCGAATGCTTGTACGGCTTGAAAAAGAAGGTTATATAGTGCGCAAGCAAGATTGGAAAACAAAAACGATCAGTCTCACTGAAAAGGGTGAAGCGATTTTAGATGAGGCGATGCCAGCTCAACTCGCGTTTCAATCGTCATTTTTTGATGAGGTTTTAAACGAGGAAGAAACGAAAACATTGTACACTCTGATGACTCGTATCCATAAACATAGCCAAAAAAAAGAATTACCGCCTTTGTAATTTTTTTTTGCATTATCGCTTGACTAATCAAGTTGAAAAACCAGTGCCTAATTTTGGTTATAATTAGTTTCAAATTTTCGATTGACTTAAGTTCTAATTTGATATATTATTAATTCGAGATAATTAAATCAAAGACATCTAAAGGAGACTTAAAACATAATGAATATTCTAGTAGTAAAAGCAAACAACCGCCCAGCATCTGAAGCAGTATCAACTAAAATGTATGAAGCTTTCATGAATAACATTGAAGGTGTAAACGTAACTACTTACGATGTATTTGCAGAAGATATGCCTTACCTTGGTCAAGATTTATTCAGCGCTTTCGGTAAAGTAGCGTCTGGCGAAGAAATGACAGACGTGGAAAAGCGTATTTTGGCTGCTAAACAAAAAGCAATGGATGCAGTAACAGCTGCAGATGTAGTTGTATTCGCGTTCCCATTATGGAACTTAACAATCCCAGCTAAATTACAATCTTTCATCGACTATATTTACCAAGCTGGATTTTCTTTCAAATATGATGAAAATGGCAATGCGGTACAATTATTAACTGACAAAAAATTCGTTGTTCTAAGTGCTCGCGGAGGCATTTACTCATCACCAGAAGCAGCACCAATGGAGATGGCTGCTACTTATATTAAAAATGTATGCGGCGGAGTATTTGGTATGAAGCTTGTTGATGAAGTGATAATTGAAGGACACGCTGCTATGCCAGCTCAAGCCGAAACGATTATTGCTGAAGGTTTAGCAAAAGTAGAAAATGTAGCAAAAGGTTTATCAGCTGTTACAGTATAATTATTAAAT
>NZ_JBALOW010000128.1:0-8680 GCF_036965085.1 Bacillus sp. JJ1532 | reverse complement strand
AATAATTGCGCCCGATTGTGGAAGATCATAAGTATCTGTCTTGTTAAACTATTGCCCCCTTTACTTTAACAAGATTTATTTAACTTCAATTACAAAGGCATAACTCGAACTTCCCTTATCCCATCCTGCATGGACATCGTAAATATAAACACCTTTTTCTTTTGGCACTGTTAAAATATTATTACTTAGCGAAACATTTTCTACTTCGCTATTACTAAGCCATCTATTTACTCCCAACGTATTTTCTTTAGGCTCTATTTTAAATTCTATCTTTAACTCAGATCCAGTTGATACAATCACAGGTTTAATTTTATGATGTTCAACCAGCATTGGAGGAGAAATTGTATCAGCACAAATAGAATTAAGTAACCCATCCCAACAATACGAACCTCGTTCCACTTCTAGCTTCTTTTCACCAAAAGTTATAGTTAGTTTAGGTAGATTAGAATTAAATAACCCGATAACAAAATATATCCCAGTAGCCAATACTACTAATACTAATAAAGTTATTAAAAACTTATTCATCTATCTCCCCCTATATCCTTGTTCAACTAAACTCCCTTAAATGGAAATTGAGCGCTTATCCTTGTTCAAGGATAACGCCCTTTAGTAACATATTCATTTGGTGGAAAAAAAAATTATGTAGATCACTTAAACAAAATCAAAGTGACTTTCCAAAACAGGAATCTATAATGATAAATCCAGCCATTATCTTCATGGTTACTATAACCACTGGTGGATATCACCATTTTCGTAGGAAACCCATTGATTAGTGAAGAAATTAATAATTTCATTCCTAAAAAGGTTTTAACAACAGGTCTACAATCTTCAATAAATAATTTTTGCTTGTTGAAGATTTGGTGTAATTTAAGTAATAAAAATAAATCCACCTCTTAGTAACACAGAAGTGGATTCGTTTTTAAGTCTATTTATTTCTTTTTATTTAAATAATCTCTATAGACTAAAACAGCAACAACAAGAAAGCTTAAACTAACAATCCGAAAAATCATCTCTAAACTAATCCATTCAGCCAAAATTCCTAATATGAATGCGCTAACTCCAACACCGACGTCGAAGCTAGAAAAAAAGGTTGCATTAGCTGCACCACTTTTTTCTTCACTTACACTTTGAACCGCCATTGTTTGTAGACATGGCATAATCGTTCCATAACCTGCTCCAAATAAAATCGCCGCGATAATAAGATGAAAGTCTTTAGTTGCAAAAGACAACACAACTAAAGATAAAAATCCTAAAATGGCAGACACAATGATGATAGACCAAGGTCCTTTTCTATCATACCATTTCCCTGTATACGGACGTAACAAAGTTGAGACTGTCGCATTGACAAGGAAAAACAGAAAAATATTATCCAAGTTCTGTTGTTCTCCAAAAACAACTAAGAACGTAATAATCGCTCCAAAACCTAGTGTTGTAATGACCGTCAGTAATGCTGGGAACCATGCGCTTTTTTCAAAAATCATATCAAAAAAACGAAATGGTTCTTTCTCTCTCTTTATCGGGGCATGCGAATTTACGAATAAAAGTGCAGTGAACGCTAATAGGTTGAGTATAACTGATGACCAAATTACAATGTCAAAAGAATAAAAGCCATATATAAAGATACCTAAACTCTGTGCTATGATCGCCCCGACTGTTGTTGAAATAGAGAAATACCCCAATCCTTCTCCTAAGCGTGACTTAGGAATCGAGTCGACTGCTATTGTACTATTGGCTGTTGTTGATACGCCCCATGCAGTACCATGAAAAAATCTTAACAATAGCAACATCCATATAATGTTAAGAAAAGGATAAACAAGGGTAATTATCATTAACAATGCACTTGCACCGATGGCTAAAGCTTTCCGTTTGTTATCAATTAGAAAGTATCCCACGAAAGGTCTGATTAATACAGCGCCTATA
This sequence comes from Bacillus sp. JJ1532, assembly GCF_036965085.1. Lineage (NCBI taxonomy): Bacteria > Bacillati > Bacillota > Bacilli > Caryophanales > Bacillaceae > Bacillus > Bacillus sp. JJ1532. The sequence goes on along the minus strand of NZ_JBALOW010000128.1, from coordinate 6,760 downwards.
GTGAATAACGTTGTCACTAAACCTATTTGAATGGGAGAGGCATCAAGGCTAATCATATAAGCCGGTAAAATAGGAAGCAACATTTCAAACCCAATAAAAATTAAAAAGTTACTAATAAATATGAAAAAAAATGATTTGTTAAATATTCTTTGATTTTCCATATAGAGATTCCTCGCTTCTAAATTTTTTTAATTCAATTCAGAAGCGTCTGGAACACTGAAACGTTTCTATATTGCCTAAGTTTTTTAAGCATTAGTCTCACCCTTTCTAACGACATCTTTCTCGCTAACTTTTCATGACTCTCATCCAATAAGAGGCCTTGTATACATCCTCATCTCAATCTTTTCTCCTTTTGAACAAAAAAGACGCCGGCGAAAACCGGCATCTAGTAATTGTTTAGTTTTAATCAAAATGCACTAACAATTATATTGTCTTCTATAAACCTAAAATAAAAAGACAAAAAGTTTCCGGGAACTGTTTTCCATATGAAGTTTACTTAAAAAAGGGCAGACTAATCCCGTTGCATGTAAATCTCCTAAATGTAAAAATGACTTTACTTCTTCTGCTATACTTCTGAAAACAGTTTCCATTACTTTTTGCCTCCTTTCTCACTGAATAATTTTATCTATTTTAGTGCATTTTGATAAAAAAAGCAACCACCTAAGAGTTCATTATTGGCATTGTTGTCCTAATAGTTAAAGCTGAACTGAAATTTATCTCTCTTATTCCCAAGTGATAAAATCACTTGAAATTATTCCATTATATGGCCCTATTATTGAAAAAGGCACAATTCCTCTTCAAGATTTGCGCCCGATTGCTGAAGATCATTGCTTAACCTTATGAAAGATAAGCCCTCTATAGCCCTATATTTTTCATCACTTTGAAATCACTCGTAAATAAATCCCTTTTCTTGCCTTTATAGAAGCCTTTGAATTTTGCAGTTGAACTTTCTCGGAAATCATTGAAGCCTTAATCAATTGACCTCCCAACCATATGGATGGGTCAATCAAACGTTCCTTTTGCTTCATATGAAAATCAAAATCTTGTTCATCTTCAATTAACGTAACTTCCTCTTGTAATTGATTTAATAAGTGTATAACCTCGTTATCGTTTGAGCGATATAATTGATTTATGACCTTCTCATCTGTACTTAAGAAATGATTCGGTTCTAATATATTTTTCTTTAATGCCATTTTTAATGTTTTAGATAGAATGGTGTAACCATAAATATTTAATGGGTCTAAGAAATAATCAATGACCTCTTTATAATATGTATTTACAAACCATTCTGTCCACTCTATGCTGTCTATATGAATTTTCCCATCTATAATCACAAGATGAGTTAAAAAAGATTTTATTTCATCAAGCGAAATGATTCCACAACGAAACATATCTCTCAATGTATAGTCAATTCGATCTGCACATAGTTCTGGTAAAGGCTGCTCAAGTATTTTCCATTGTGATAAGTCGTCCATGATTTTTTTATAGTCCAAGTTATATTTGGCCAAAATCGTTGGTATATCTGAACCTTCTATGACTTGATTAAATATCTTCTCGTGATAATCTTCATTTTTTGCATCAAATACATAATCAATCACGTGAGAAAACGCTGTATGGGAAACATCGTGTAATAACCCTGCTATTTGCTCTTCAATCGTACCTCCTAGTTGTCTTACTAAAAGCATCACACCGACAGAATGCTCATATCTTGTTCCATTCCATTGTTTATTTACTAAATAACTCGCTCCACCTTGATGAACTTTTTTTAATCGTTGTATAGCTTGGCAATTAATCAGTTTCTCCAAAACTGGTTCTATTATAAATTCCCCATAAATTTCATCTATTACTTTCAATACTTTTCCTCCTTAATCCTTCACAATCTTACCTAATAAAATTTAACATAACAATCAAATTTTATTATTAAGTTATATTCCACAAAATGGCCCGATTACTGAAAAAGGCACAATTCCTCTTCATGAATTGCGCCCTTTAGCTGAAGAAAAGGTTTAAATACATTGTATTTTATTTCTTTCTAAAGAACGCTAAATCAAAAAAGAAACCCCTAGTGATATTCCCAAAGCAATTAAAAAAATCCTATAATAATCTATTTCTGCCGGTTTATAAAAATAATAATAAATGATACTCGTCCCACTAAGGAAAACAAAAGAAGCAATAAATCCATACATTCTTTTTCTAATATCAAACCACTTTAATTTTCTCATATTGATTACAGTTGCAATAATGAAATAAAAAAGATACAAAACAAGAAAAATTACATAGCCAATTACAAATTTAAAAGAAAATAAATTATCAATATCCTTATATACAATAAATAATGTAATTATCGTGCTTACTACAAATATTGTATAAAACAAAATAGATATTAGCTTTGAGGGAAATTTCCTCATTTTATCACCACAATAGTTTTAAATATTTTATCCCCTTTGATTATCTCAAAATGTCGTCATCTTGTTTATTGGTAATTTACTCCTTACTCACTAAACTTTACTCCTCATTTTAATAAGCCCTGTACCATTAAATGGCCCTTTTCATGAAGAATTCCTTATTTCAGAAAAGCGCCCGATTGTTGAACAAGATATTATTTCTCAATTCGTACCAATGTTTTTTCAGGCATTTCAATCAAATCAATATTAAAGTTATCGATACTCAAGGTTTTTTCACCAACTCGCTTGTCCTTTTCCTCACCAACCCAACAACTATAAAGTTCAAAATAATCGCCTTTTTCAAGATAGCTATCCATAATTTCACATAATGCAATTAGCTTCTTTTTCGATTCAGTACATGATCTTTGATTCATATATTTTGATATCTCAATTCCCCAGTGACTAGATACCTCATAAACATAAGGTGTAGTAAATTGATATTTTTTAACATCCTGTTTGTTGTACTTAGTTGAAAAACAATCTCCAATATACATTAAGTCATTATATTCTTCTTCATCACTAAGTGGGATTTCTACATTACATCCAATATAGCTTGCTAAACTCATATAAATCCCCCTTTCACTTTTTTAAACTATTCTATCCAAAAGTTTAAGTGTAAACCTGCACAATTTCCATTAACGTAACTAAACAATATGGCCCTATTACTAAAAAAGGCACAATTCCTCTTCAAGAATTGCGCCCTTTAATTGAATAACAGAGCTTCTATTATCTAGTTTAGTTAAAGAAGGAATGTAATAAATGCTTACTGAATAGAAGTTATCATTTTTCGATATAATAAAATGAATCATATTTAGAATGGTTTTAGTAATTAATTATGGTAATTAGCTCAATAGAATTAAATGGAATTATAACATTGAGTAAGGATGAAAAAATGAGTTATGACATTAGCATATGGTCAGTAAATAAAACTTCATTTGAGAATGAAATTTTTAACCAAGCAAGTATTAAACATAAGAATGAGGGAATCATCTTTGAAGGTCCAAATTGGCAAATTATGATTGGTAATCCTCAAGAAGTCATGGAAGAAGATATACCAGAAGAAGTTGTTGGCAAACTTCCGGGCATTAAATATTTTACAGAAATTATTTTAGAACCCTTAGGTGCACCTAAACAAGCATTTACGATACTTAAGAAAATTTCTAAAATCATTGCTCAATCATCACATGGAATTATTTCTGATGAACGAGGAACAGTTTCTTCTCCAACGGGCGTGAAAAGGCTAGAAACCATTAAAGTAAAAGATGATCCAGATTGTCTCCAAATGACATGGTGGTTCATGAAAGACCACACTTTTATAAAAGATGGTTTTAAAGAATTTTTAGAATTTATTGAATTAACATTGCCTGAAGCATTACCTAGAAGATATGGAATTTATGAGCCACCACAATTTAAACTGGCCGAAAAAGGAAAAGAACATTTTATTCAGTTTTTATCCGAGCACATACATGAAGTGATTGTTTGGTATCCCAGTAAACCATTTACTTATATTACGATTCAAATCCCACCTAAAATAGGTGCCACACGTGAAGGTTTTAGAGCTTCTTATATCACTATGGAGTTTTTAGAGGAGGTAATGAACCAGCCTGGATGGCCTACGGAATTAAAGCGATTTTGGTTAAAAGCTTCTGACCAATTACAACCGTTTTATGGTGAAATGAGAAAGGCAAAGTTTTCTATAGGTGATACATGGTGGAGAGGCTTTCCAAAAAAGTTGGGGAATGCTGCTGTTATAGGAAAGCCTTATATTGATTTATGGACGGAATTTACTAAAGAAGCCAAACAAACTGATAGCGGACTTTTTTATATTGAAAACATAAAACAGGATTATCAGGATCTCCATTCAATTATTGCAGATGTGCCAGAGGATTTTGTAAAACCGAAGACTAAGAAGAAACACTCAAGAAATTGGCCTTTTGAGGGACCAATCTTGAAATATAAATAATATCTTTAGTTTTACAAACCAAAGGCGCAATCCTTACTACTACAGGAAAGCGCCCGATTGTTGAAGATCGTTATTGAACTCAAGCACCCGTTAATAAAATATTGTAATTTTATTTATTATAATCTTACCAGTGTACTTGAAGTTTATTACCATTTGGGTCATAAAAGTGGAAAAAGGCATGACCATTATCTTCTTTTATATCCTCGACCTTAACTTGATTATCAATTAAGTGTTGATGAAATTTAGATAATTCTGGACTTGTAAAGCCAATGCTAAATTCTTGTTTATTATCAATTGTAAAATGTGCAAATGTTTCATCTTCGGTAGGAACTAAGATAAGTAAAAAAGGTCCTTCATTTACTTTTAAAATCGCAAGTTCCTCAGTACTGTTTAATAACTGGAGTCCTAATACATCTCTATACCATTGAGCAGATAGTTCTAAATCTTTTACAGGAATTCTAATATAATGTACTTGTTCAATAAATGATTTACTCATAGCCTTCTCTCCTTTATATAATCTGGTATATCAAATAGTTCCCTTTCTATATACCTTTTTCCTTCGGATTATTGAATTAACCTGCTCCTTTAGTATAAGTACATTTATTCACAATCTCTTCCAAAATATCCACTTGTTTTGAAAACAAGTTACTCAACAATCTGGCCCGATTACTGAAAAAGGCACAATTCCTCTTCAAGAATTGCGCCCGATCGTGGAGCAAGCTGAAACTTATTTCTCTTTCTGCCTTTTTAACATAAATAAGGAATAAGTCCGAGACCTTTTATTTTTCTTATTCAAAATAGTTGTTTTCTTGTTTAATTTGATCTATTCTCTTTTTCCCCCATTCATACATCATCTCAACGATCGGTAATAACGTCATCCCCAGTTCAGTCATTGAATATTCGACTTTCGGGGGAACTTCTGGATATACTTCTCTATGAACAATTCCATCTTCCATCAGTTCACGTAATTGGTTTGTTAATATCTTATGGGATATTTTCGGAAAAAGTTTTTGAAGTTCGCTGAAGCGATGTGGTCCTTCAACACCTAAGTGCCACAAAATAACAACTTTCCATTTCCCACTAATAATCGATAAGGTAAGTTCCTTTTCACAATGATAATCAAGATTTAATATTCTCTCTTTGATCTCTTCTCTTAATTTATCCGACATATAGTTAACTCCCTTTCATTTAAATAAGTAACCTTTTGGTAACCTCCGCACAAAAAAGTGCATTCTTCACAATGTAGTAAACCATATGTAGAATGAAGTTAGTCTTAAAGACAAATCTTTATCTATTTTAGGCGCTAATCATTTATGAGGAAAACAGCGTTAATATTTATATCACTAAAACGATTTTATTAAACTTCTCTTATTTAATACACTGTATTTCGTCTAAAATAAAACTATCTCATCTAAAGGAGCGAAAAACATGCAAACGATCGCAGGAAAAGTGGCGTTAATTACAGGAGCAGGGCGTGGCATAGGACGTGCAACAGCAATAGCTTTTGCCAAAGAAGGTATTCATGTAGGTCTTATTGGACGTACGCTTGAAAATTTACAACAAGTAGCAGAGGAACTTAAACAATATGATGTGAAGGTAGCAATCGCTGCTGCAAATGTAGCAGATTTAGACTCTATAACCACAGCGATTGAATCAATTCGTGACGAACTTGGTGCAATCGATATTTTAGTAAACAATGCCGGCATTTCAAAATTCGGTAACTTCATGGACTTAACGCCTGAAGAATGGACAAATATTATCGATGTCAACGTAAAAGGTGTGTACTACACAACACGTGCGGTATTACCGGAAATGATCGAGCGCAACACAGGCGACATCATTAATATCTCATCAACAGCTGGTCAAAAAGGTGCACCAATTACAAGTGCATACTCTGCTTCAAAAGCTGCAGTTATTGGACTAAGTGAGTCATTAATGCTTGAGGTGCGTAAGAAAAATATTCGCGTTACAACGTTAACACCAAGTACGGTGGCAACAGATATGGCTGTCGAACTAAACTTAACAGACGGAAATCCGGAAAAAGTAATGCAAGCAGAAGATTTAGCTGACTTAATGGTTGCACAACTAAAACTTCATCCACGTGTTGTATTAAAACATGCTGGACTTTGGTCTACGAACCCCTAATAGAACTATTCGAAATATCAAGGCGCTATCCGATGTATTTTGGACAGCGTCTCCTTTTTTAGAATAATAGGCTTTAATAGGAGTACTGCCAACCCGTCTATCACATGAACGGCATCATAAAAAAGTGTGGTTTTTGCAACCCATTACTCAATTAAATGGCCCGATTGTGGAATAAGAGCTACAGACGATTCTTAAACTAGTCGAGTAG